>NZ_CFJNYH010000024.1:0-57139 GCF_984815275.1 Coprobacillus sp. | reverse complement strand
CGTTGACAATCTCTCCTTAGCTCAGCTGGCAGAGCATCTGACTCTTAATCAGAGGGTCCACGGTTCGAACCCGTGAGGGGAGACCAATGATAAATAACCGGAAACTAATGTTCCCGGTTTTCTCATTTAAAAATATGTAATTTTATATTGAAATTAAAATCAAGATATGATATTATATTTAAGCAACTGATGGAGACATACTCAAGAGGCTGAAGAGGCGCCCCTGCTAAGGGTGTAGGTCGGGAAACTGGCGCGAGGGTTCAAATCCCTCTGTCTCCGCCATATTTGTTGCTTATATTGGTCTGGTAGTTCAGTTGGTTAGAATGCCGCCCTGTCACGGCGGAGGTCGCGGGTTCGAGTCCCGTCCAGACCGCCATATAGAATATTAACAATCCCAAAAGGGATTGTTTTTTTGTGAATAAATATTACAAATGTATAAAATAAAAATTATTTTTGATTATATGCATACATAATTGCTATAACTGTTTTGGCATCAACAATTGTGCCATCTAAAACTTTTTGATATGCTTCATCAAGGTCCATTTTGATGATATCAATAAATTCATCATCATCACATGCAAGAGAATCATTAACTTCATGAAAATCGATTGCTTTATAAAGATAGAGCCATTCACTGGTATAGCCAGGAGATGGTAGAACTTTAAGGATAAATTGCATGTCAAGTGCACGACAATTTGTTTCTTCTTCAAGTTCACGAAAAGCACATGCTTTTGTGTCTTCATCTTTTTCCAGTTTTCCAGCTGGAATTTCTAAGGTTTCAATGCGGTTAGGGTAGCGAAATTGCTTAACCAAAAGAATTTGGTTATTTTCAATTGCAAGAATACAAACTCCACCATGATGATAAACAACTTCTCGAAATGCGTGTTTACCATCTTCAAGTTCAACTTCTTCTTTTGTGACTTGCATGATGTTTCCATCAAAAATCATCTCTCGATTAATTTCTTTTTCCATTTTCTCAACTCCTTGTTTCTATTATATCATAAAAAGAAAAGAAAGTATGCGGGGGAGCACACTTTCTTATTCTCTCTATTATTTACACGTTAGGGTGATAATAGGGGGGTATGATTAAGTGAATATCACTTAACATGTATATTATAACAAATATTTCATTGTTGTAAAGGCTTTCAAACACTTTTTGTATATTTTTTCACATATTTTATGTATAATGTTTATGGTGATTAGAATGAAAAAGTTAATTATAGATGAAAATCATGCAAATCAAAGAATAGATAAGTATTTGAAAAAACTTTTATGTCAAGCTCCATCGCAACTCGTTTATAAAATGTTAAGGAAAAAGGATGTAAAAGTGAATGGAGTCAAAGTCAAAGAAAACTATATCTTACAAAATCATGATATTGTAGAACTATTTTTGTATGAAGATAAGTTTCAGGAATATACAAGAGCACAAACAATATTTGATTTAAAAATAGAATTTCAGGTGATTTATGAAGATGATAAGATATTAGTTGTAGGAAAACCGGCAGGCTTACTTGTTCATGAAGATATCAATGAAGATATGAATACTTTATCTAATCAGGTGTTAACTTATCTCCATCAAAAAGGTGAATATGATCCTCAAACTTCATTGGGGTTTACACCAGGACCAGTTCATAGATTAGATCGTAATACAAGTGGAATTGTTATTTTTGGAAAGACTCTGCGAGCACTACAGGATTTAAATGAGATGATGAAGAAACGCCATTGTATAGAAAAAACGTATTTAACAATATGCAAGGGCTATATGTCTTCAATAGATCTTGTTGGTTATATGAAAAAAGATGGTGACCAGTCACTTGTCAAAGTCGTAACTCAAAATACACCTGGCGCATTAATGATGCATACACTTGTAGAAAATATTGAATTTTATCAGGGATTTTCATTATTGAAAGTGAAATTAGTCACAGGAAGAACGCATCAGATTAGAGTTCATTTGGCTAGTGTTGGACATCCTATCATAGGTGATAGTAAATATGGTGATTTTGAATTAAATAGAGAAATGAAGAAAAAATATCATCTTCAACATCAATTTTTACATGCTTATACAATTAAATTTGTGAAGCCAATTGGTTGTTTAAAATATTTACAAAATCAAGTGATGATGTGTCCACTTCCCCAAAATTTACAAGATATAAAAAGAAGTATGTTTTGTAAATTGTAACTATGAAAATATCTATTTTTATTGTATAATAATCATATATGTATGGAAGGAGAACGGAGAATGAAATACTATATAGGAATTGACTTAGGGGGAACTAATGTTCGTACTCTTTTGGTTGATGAAAATGGGAAAACATATAGTGAAGTAAAGGATGCAACAGAAAGAGAAAAAGGACCTGATTTTGTTTGTTCAAAAATCATTCGTCAAATTGAAAGCTTAGATTGTAGTATTTGTGGGGGAATTGCAAATATTGAAGGGATTGGAATTGGAGTACCAGGACCTGTAGATACTGTTCATGGAGTCATGATTATGGCAACAAACTTGCCTGGTTTTGAAAATTATCCAATTTGTGAGAAATTATCAAGTCGTTTTAACTTGCCAGTGTTTATTGATAATGATGCAAATGTTGCTGGATTGGCAGAAGCATTACTTGGAGCTGGAAAAGGGAAAGCAACATGTTATTATGTTACAATTTCAACTGGAATTGGAGGAGCCTTTATTGTGAATGGGCAAGTTGTTTCAGGTGGAAGAGGACATGCCGGTGAAATTGGAAATATCATTGTAAAAAACAATGGTTATAAATTTGGTGGACTAAATCCTGGAGCGGTTGAAGGTGAAGCGAGCGGTACTGCAATTACACGTAAGGGTAAAGAAATTCTAGGTGAAGATAAGGTTGCTCATGCTGGTGATGTCTTTAGATTAGCAGATGAAGGTGATGTGAAAGCGCAAGGAATTGTAGATGAATGTGTAAGTGAACTTGCAACAATGCTTGCTAATATTGCTCATACAGTTGACCCTCATTGCTTTATTATTGGAGGTGGCGTGATGAAATCTAAACGTTATTTCTATGATCGATTGGTTGAACAATTCAATGCCAAAATCCATGTTGGTATGAGAGGATACATACCGCTATTAGAAACAGAATTGGAAGATTGTGGAGCAATTGGTGCTGCAATGTTACCAATGTCTAGATTAAAATAATGTTAAATGATAAAGGTCAATCCTTTATCATTTTTTTCTTTATAAAAGGAACATAAAGTGTTAGAATAAAGAAGCAGTGAAGGAGGGTGTTTATGAAAGAAAAAGTCGTATTAGGTCTCAGTGGTGGAGTTGATAGTGCGGTTGCTGCCTATTTATTAAAAGAACAGGGCTATGAAGTGATTTGCGTTTTTATGCGTAACTGGGATTCTTCGCTTAATAATGATATTTTAGGAAATCCTACCAATAATAATGAGATATGCCCTCAGGAAGAAGATTATAATGATGCTAAGAAAGTTGCTGAACATTTAGGATTGGAACTTCGCCGTGTTGATTTTATTAAAGAATATTGGGATCATGTTTTTACATATTTTTTAGAAGAATATGCCAAAGGAAGGACACCGAATCCAGATATTTTATGTAATAAACATATTAAGTTCAAAGCCTTTTTGGATTATGCAAAATCGATTGATGCCAATTATATAGCAACAGGACATTATGCACGTGTTGAACATCATTTAGGACAAGATTCTCTTATGTTAAGAGGCGTTGATAATAATAAAGATCAGACATATTTTCTATGTCAATTGAATCAGTCACAACTCCAGTCTTCACTATTTCCAATTGGTGAATTAACAAAGCCTGAAGTTAGAAAACTTGCAGAAGATCTAAATCTACCAGTTGCACATAAAAAAGATAGTACAGGAATTTGTTTTATTGGAGAACGTGACTTTAGAGAGTTTCTAAAAAATTATATTCCTGCTAAAAATGGTCATATGGTAGATATTCAAACAAAACAAATTGTTGGTGAACATCAAGGAATTATGTATTATACTATAGGACAAAGAAAAGGTCTTAATATTGGTGGACCTGGAGATGCATGGTTTGTTGTTGGAAAAGAATATGATGAGAATATATTATATGTTTGTCAAGGAGATCAAAATGATTGGCTAATGAGTGAAGGCGCTTTGATAACAGACGTTAATTGGATATCAAGTTTAAGACCAGAAGATGATTTTTCATGTACTGCAAAATTTAGATATCGCCAAAAAGATAATGATGTTTCTGTTCATTTTGTAGATGAAACAACAATTTATGTCACATTTAAACAGCCTATTAAAGCTGTTACACCAGGACAGGCAGCAGTCTTTTACAATGCTGATGTGTGCTTGGGTGGGGGAACAATTGAAAAAGTTTATAAAGATCAAAAGGAGATTACATATTTATAATGTTAGAATACACTGGAATTATTAAACAGGTGCGATTCTATAGTGAAGATACAAAGTTTATTGTTTGTGTGATTGATAGTGAACAAGAAGATAAACCAATATTGGCAACAGGATATATGAGTTATGTAAACCCACAAGATAAATATCATTTTCAAGGGGAATACACAATTCATCCTAAATATGGTAAACAATTTCAAATTCAATCATATGAGATTATTTTAGCGGATGATGAGAGTGAAATCATTCGCTATTTATCTAGCCCATTATTCAAGGGAATTGGTGAAAAACAAGCAACTGCTATTGTTGATACATTGGGAAAAGATGCACTCAATAAAATTAAAGAAGATAAACATGTTTTAGATAGTGTTCGTGGAATGAATGAAAAAAAGCGTGAAACAATTATTGATGTTTTATCCTCTCAGGATTTTGATCAAGAGGTTTTATCATTTTTTATGGGACATGGTATTAGTACTAAAAATTTAGCACTCATCCAAGCTGTTTATCAGGAACATACATTAGATGTTTTGCAAAACAATCCTTATCAGCTTATAGATGATATTGATGGAATTGGTTTTAAAACAGCAGATGAACTGGCTTTGAAAATAGGCGTTGATCCTTTAGATGACAATCGCATGAAAGCAGCTGTTCTTTATGCATTAAAAGAAGCTTGTTTTCAAGATGGCAGTACTTTTCAAGAACATGATCGCATTTATAAGAATTTCCATCGCTTTATACCAAACATCTCATATGAGCAATGTGATGACTATTTAGATGAACTGATTGATGAAGAAAAGATTATACAAGAAGTAGAAAAATATTATCCGTTTGATTTATATGAAAGTGAAAATATCATTGCCAAGACATTTCAGCGTTGGCTTAAAGCACCACTTTATAAATATGATGATGAGGAAGTCAATCAATTATTAGATGACTTACAAAATACATTGGCTATTGAATATGATGATTTACAAAAAGAGGCTATTCGTTTATTTTTAGAACAATCAGCAATGATTTTAACTGGTGGACCTGGAACTGGAAAAACGACCATTGTTGAGGCTATAATAAAATTATATACAAAATTAAATCCAGACCAACGAATTGCTATGGTTGCACCAACTGGTCGTGCATCAAAAAGATTAAGTGAAGTCACAGGTCTTGAAGCTTGTACAATTCATCGACTTTTAAAATGGGATTTACATACGAATACATTTGCAGTTAATGCTCAAAATCCTTTAGATATAGATTTGTTGGTTATTGATGAATTTTCAATGGTAGATTCTTTATTGTTTTCAAATCTCCTCTCTGCTTCTTGTAAGGTGACAAAAATTTTATTGATTGGTGATGACCAGCAGTTACCTTCAGTTGCACCAGGACATGTATTGAAGGATTTACTAGAAAGCCAAATGATACCAACAGTTAAATTAGATCGTATTTATCGTCAGTCACAGGAAAGTGGAATTACTCAATTAGCACATAGTATTCGTAATGATCATTATCAAGAACATCTTTTTTTTGATTATAAAGATATCCATTTTCAAACATGTGCTTCTTATGACATTGTGAACTATGTAAAGGTTCTTGTTTCAAAAGCAATGAAAGAAGGATATGATGCTAATGATATTCAAGTTCTAGCACCAATGTATAATGGTGTAGCAGGAATTGATGCCTTAAATGACTGTTTACAAGAACTTTTAAATCCTCATGATGAGTATAAAAATGAATTGCGTGTTGGTAAACGTATTTATCGTGAGGGCGATAAGATTTTACAATTAAAAAATCGTATTGACGATAATGTTTTTAATGGCGATATTGGTATTTTAGAAGAAATATGTTATAAAGATAATTTTGAATTTTTGGCAGATACACTGATTGTTAATTTTGATGGAGTATATGTAGAATATACTGCTAATGATTTTTATACAATTACACATGCTTATTGTATGAGTATTCATAAATCTCAAGGAAATGAATTCAAAATTGTTATTATGCCAGTTTTAAAAGACTATTATATTATGTTAAAGAAAAATTTAATTTATACAGGTTTAACACGGGCAAAGCAATCTTTATTTGTAATTGGAAATCATCAGGCATTTGCTTATGGAATTGCTAATAATCATGATGAAAAAAGACGAACAACGCTATCTGAAAAAATGTCACAAACTCAATCAATTTCACCGTATGATTTTATGTAAAATGGTCATACTAAGAATGTACTTTTAAAGGAGTGAGACATAATGTCTAAATTAGCAGTTGCCTTTTTCTCAGCAGGAATTGTTGCCGCAGCAATGATTATGATGAGTGATATGCCTTGTGCTGATGAAATTGAACATACAGTTCATAAAGCAAAAAAGGCTATCAAAGAACAACTTTAAGGAGTACTAAGGACTAATTTTTAGTCCTTTTTGATATAAAGGGGTTTTCATATGAATAAAGTTACGCTAGCTAAAAATATCATTATCTTTAGTATTTGTGCTATTTTGTTATATTATGTCATTACATTATTTCAAATAGGTGCATTCTTTTGTTATGTTTTTAATTTATTTTTTCCACTTATTATTGCTTTGTTCTTTCATTTTTTATTAGATCCTTTGATAGATTATTTTACAAATGATAGATTAAGCAGAAAAATTGTTGTTGTCCATATTTATCTATCCTTATCATTGTTATTTGTGATAGGATGCTATTTTGTTGCTCCTTATATTTTGGAACAATGTTTAAAATTTTATAATCAATATTGTAATGGTCATTTAAGATTGAATCCAATTTTCTCTACAATCTTTGATTTTTTACAACAATATCAAGTCATAGATTATTTAATGGGAATTCTTAATGGTTGGACACAATCTGTCATTTACTGGGTTACCAATATCCTTTTAGCCATGGGAATATCATTTTATCTTTCTTATGATAATATGCATCTTATCGAGAAATTAATTGTTTATTTACCATTTGATAAACAAGGACCATGTATGCAAACCTTAAAACGCTTAAAACTTTTAACTTATCAGTTTATGAAATCTTTAATTTTAGATTTTCTCTTTTTCTTTTTAATGTGTCTTATTCCTTTCTTTTTTATTGATGAAGATCTCTTTTTATGGATTGCCCTCTTTTTATCAATTACCAATCTTGTGCCTTATATTGGACCTTATATAGGAGGGATACCTGTTGTTATTTATGAATATATAGCTGATCCTCAAATGGGATATGTTGCTTTTATTGCAGTCATTGTTCTACAATATTTAGAATCTTCATATTTACAGCCTTATCTTTTTTCTAAGTGTATACGACTACATCCTATTGCTTTGTTTATAGCATTGACCTTCTTTGGTGATTTATTTGGTATTGTAGGGATGATCTTTTCACCATTGCTATTATCATATAGTTTACTTTTGCTAGAGTTACTAAAAAATCTAAATGTTTTTACGAAAGTTAAACAAATTGTTTCAAAAGAATAATCATAAAAAATATTCATATTATGATTATTCTTTATCTTACAAATTCTTTAAATGATATTCTTTATAATAAAAGAAAAAGGAGTCATTTATGGAAACAAAAGATATTTTAGGATTACTAGGAGGTCTTGCCTTATTTCTTTATGGTATGAAAATGATGTCTGATGGCTTGTTAGATGGGGCAGGGATTAAATTAGAATATATTTTAGAAAAACTCACTAATCACAAATTAAAAGCTATTTTGGTAGGGACATTGATAACTTGTATTATTCAAAGTTCATCTGCAATGACAGTCATGTTAATAGGCTTTGTGAATGCCAAAGTGATGAAACTAAATAGAGCTATTTGGGTTATAATGGGAGCAAATATTGGGACCACAATGACAGGACAATTGATTGCTTTTGATATAGGTGTTTTTGCACCTGTATTTGCTATTGTAGGGGTTATTCTGATTGTCTTTTTCTCATGGCGTGCAGCTCGTTTATGTGGCGAAGTTTTGACTGGAATAGGGATGTTGTTTATGGGATTAGAAATGATGTCACAATCAATGATACCTTTACAGTCATCTGAATTGTTCTTAAATTCCATGATCACTCTTTCGCATCCTTTATTTGCGGTTTTAGTTGGGGCATTATTTACAGCAATTATTCAAAGTTCATCAGCTTCTATTGGTATCTTACAAACCCTTGCAATGCAACATCTTATCCCTTTTTCTCAGGCAGTATATTTTTTATTTGGATTTGATATTGGAACATGTATGACTGCTTTCATTGCATCATTATCTGGTTGTCGTAATGCTAAAAGATTAGCTTTGTTTCATCTTCTTTTTAATGTATTGGGAACTTCAGCTTTTCTTGTTATTTGTCAATTTACTCCAATTGTATCAATAGTTGAAGGCTGGACTCCCCATGAACCAATGCGTAAAATTGCGAATATGCATACATTATTTAATGTCATAACAACAGCGGCCTTTTTATTCATTGATAAGCCTATTCTAAAATTTATTGAAAGATTAATTCCATTAACAAAGAAGAGGGAAAAAGGATATATATAACAAGAATTGTTTTTATATTGATTTTTACAATAAAATTGGGTATAATACAAAAGTCAAATCGTTAAAAAAGAAGAGTATTTATAATTCTGTTTTTAGAGAGGAAATGGTTGGTGCAAATTTCTATCAGAATATAAAGAAAGCTACTTTGAAGAGTGATGTAAACATCAACGCATAGTCGGCGTTATCGACTTAGAGAGCATAATCTTTTGATTATGAATAAGGATGGTACCGCGATTTAAGTCGTTCCTTTTATAGGAAGGACTTTTTATTTTGTAAAGGAGAAGGATATTATGAAACAATTAACTGGAAATCAAGTAAGACAAATGTTCTTGGATTATTTTAAATCTAAAGGACACATGATTGAACCTGGGGCATCATTGATTCCTCATAATGATCCAACATTATTATGGATTAACGCAGGAGTTGCAGCATTAAAAAAATATTTTGATGGAAGTGAACAACCCGCATGCCATAGAATAGTCAATGCTCAAAAATCAATTCGTACAAATGATATTGAAAATGTTGGAAAAACAGCAAGACATCATACTTTCTTTGAAATGTTAGGAAATTTTTCAATAGGAGATTATTTTAAAGAAGATGCGATTCCTTTTGCATGGGAGTTTCTAACAAGTCCGGAATGGATAGGATTTGATAAAGAAAAATTATATGTGACAGTTTATACTGATGATGACGATGCTTATCGTATTTGGACTGAAGTTTGTCATGTAGATCCAAGTCATATTTTAAAAACTGATGGAAACTTTTGGGAAATTGGAGAAGGTCCAGGTGGTCCTGATTCTGAAATTTTCTATGATCGTGGTGTTGAATATGACCCTGATGGTTTAGGTGAAAAATTATTTTTTGAAGAGTTAGAAAATGATCGTTATATTGAAATTTGGAACGTTGTTTTTTCACAATTTGATTGTAATCCTACTATTGACCGAAAGGAATATAAAGAATTACCACAAAAAAACATTGATACTGGAATGGGTCTTGAAAGACTGGTTAGTATTATTCAAGGTGGAGAAACAAATTTTGATACGGATTTCTTCCTGCCAATTATTCATGCAACTGAAGAAATGACAAATGTCAGATATGAAGACAATAAAATGGCTTATCGTGTCATTGCAGACCATATTCGTACTGTTACTTTTGCATTAAGTGATGGGGCATTGTTTGATAATGCAGGTAGAGGGTATGTTTTAAGACGTATTTTAAGACGTGCAGTTCGTTATGGGAAGAAGATTGGAATTGATCATTCTTTTATGTATAAATTGGTTTATGTTGTGGCTGATATTATGAAAGAATTCTATGATTATTTACCAGCTAAAGCAGACTATGTGAGTGGACTTGTAAAAAAGGAAGAAGAGGCTTTTCATAAAACATTATCTAATGGTGAGAAATTATTAAATCAGATGTTGAAAAAAACAATTGATCAGCAATTAGACGGTAAAGATGCATTCAAATTATATGATACATATGGATTCCCATTAGAATTAACAGTTGAAATTGCAGAAGAAACAGGATTTACAGTTGATGAAGCTGGTTTTAAAGCTGAAATGAAAGCTCAGCAAGTCCGTGCAAGAAATGCACGAGGTGATAATGAATCAATGTCATCACAAAAACCAGATTTAATGGCTTTTGATACACCAAGTCAATTTGTATATGATCATTCACCAATAACAGCTAAAGTCATTGCTACTTTTATTGATGGTGTTAAATGTGATGAAATTACTACACAGGGAGAAATTATTTTAGACCAAACAACTTTCTATGCAGAGATGGGAGGACAGTGTGCTGATACTGGAACGATGTCTAATGAGACAACATTGTTAGATGTGACATATGTTTCAAGAGCACCCCGTCTACAACATTTACATGTGATTAAAATTAAAAATGGAAGTGTCAAGGTTGGAGATGAATTGATTTTAAAAGTTGATGCACATAAACGTGCATTGATTCAAAATAATCATACTGCAACTCACTTATTACAAAAGGCTTTAAAGACAGTATTAGGTGAACATGTTTCGCAATCAGGGTCTTATGTTGATGCTGAAAGATTACGTTTTGACTTTACACATCCACAAAAGATGACTGATGAAGAAATACGCAAAGTTGAAGATCAAGTTAATGAACAAATTTTTAATGGGTTAAATGTACAAATTGAATTCATGAGCAAAGATGAAGCTATGCATTCTGGTGCAATGGCATTGTTTGATGAAAAGTATGGAGATCAAGTTCGTGTTGTCAGTGTTGGAGATTACTCTAAAGAACTTTGTGGTGGGTGCCATGTTTCCAATAGTGCTCAGATTGCTTTGTTTAAGATTGAAAGTGAGGAAAGTGTTGGATCAGGGATTCGTCGTATTGAAGCTGTGACTGCACAGAAAGCATATCAATCAATGAAGAAATCTGAAGAAACAATTCAAACAATAAGTGAATTATTCAAATTAAAGAATAGAAATGAAATTGTAGAAAAAGTGACGCAATTCATAGATGAGACGCATGAAGTCAAAAAGGAAAGAGATCAATATTTAGACAAATTAAATAGTATTGAAGCAAAAGAAAAATCTAAGAATATAGAAGAGATAAATGGTGTACAATTCTTATATGTTAGTGAAAGTAAAGATGCTTCTATTGCTAAACAAATGACATTTGAATTAAGGGATCAATTAACAAATGGTGTTGTTGTTCTGGTGAGTGAATATGAAGGAAAAACATCTTATTTTGTTGGTTTAACAGCTTCAATGGTCAAAAATGGTTATAAAGCTGGTGATCTTGTTAAAATGATAAATGAAGTGACAGGCGGTAGAGGTGGTGGAAAACCAGACTTTGCACAAGGTGGGTGTCCTTCACAAGAACATATAAATGATGCAATCAAGCAAATAAAAAGCGTATTCTAAGCACTTTTACTAGCAATTTTTAGCAATATGGTGTAATATGAATTATATAGACAGGAGGTATGTGCTATGGCAAAAGATTTTACTCAAACACGTCTATTTAATTCAGAAGAAATTAAAAGAGAAGTCATTCATTCTAATTTAATGACTGTTTCTCAAGCACTGGATGAAAGAGGATATAATGCAGTTCATCAGATTGCAGGTTACTTAATCTCTAATGACCCTGCATATATTTCAAGCCACAAAGGAGCACGTTCAATTATTCAACAGATTGATCGTGATGAAATTATTGAGGAACTTGTAAAATTCTATTTGGAGTCAAAATAGTGGAGAAAATATTAGGATTAGATTTGGGATCAAGAACGTGTGGTATAGCAATAAGTGATCCATTAGGAATTATTGCCCAAGGAGTTGAGACATATCGTTTTAAAGATAATCACTATAAAAGTGCTGCTTATCATATCAAAACGATAGTCCAGGAAAATAATATCCATACAATTGTACTCGGTCTTCCTAAGCATATGAATGGAGATTTGGGCGAGAGAGCACAAATCTCTATTGATTTTAAGGAACGATTAGAGAAAATGATGGATGTCGAAGTTATACTTGTAGATGAAAGATTAACAACTGTAATGATGGAGAATCAACTGATCTTTGCTGATGTTTCTAGAAAGAAGCGCAAAGAAGTTATTGATAAACTCGCTGCTGTTCAAATTCTACAAGGGTATTTAGATAGTCAAAGGAGATAGTCATGGACGCAAACAAAATTAAAGTTATTGATGATAATGGAAAAGAATTAGAATTTGATGTATTATTTACTTTTGAAAGTGATGATACTGGCAAAAAATATGTTTTATATTATGATGCGACTGCAGAAGAACCTCAAGTTTATTCATCGGTTTATGATGATGAAGGACATTTGTATCCAGTAGATACACCAGAAGAATGGGATATGATTGAAGAAGTCTTTAATAGTTTTATTTCTGAAGACGAAAGTGAAGAGAATGAAGAACATAGTTGTTGCCATGGTCAAGAAGATCATGAATGCTGTCATGGAGAAGGGCATCATGATGAAGATCATGAATGTTGCCATGGTGAAGGACATCATGATGAAGATCATGAATGTTGTTGTCATAAAAAAGAAGGGTAACTTTGGTTACCTTTTCTTTGTTTATAATGAATTCATAATTATATGACATAATAAGGAAAGTATTAAGGAGGATTAACAAATGGGACTGTTTTTTAAGAAACGTAATGTGAAGCCTATCTTCGTAGGAAGTTATGGGAATAACATGACAAGAGGGATGTATGTTTTTCACTTGGATATTGATAATGGAGAAATTCTCAAGAAAAAGTTTTATAAGTCATTAGCAAATCCAACAGCATTATTTAAGCGTGAGCGCTTTATTTATGTATGTTATAAGAATCATACAGGAAAAAAGACTGATGGTGGATTATGGCAATATGCAACAATGGATTTACAGTTTGGTTTAGCTGGTAAAGCAACTTGTCAGGGAAAAACGTATATGAGCTGTTTTGTCAATGAAAATCGTGATTTTGCTTATGCTGTAGATTATTATAATGGTGAAGTTGTAACAATTGCAATTTTGAAACAAAAGATTGTAAAAGTAACACAAACTATAAAACATGAAGGACATGGACTTGATTCTAAACGTCAAAGTGAAGCTCATCCGCATTTTATTGAGCAAACACCTGATCAGAAAAGAATGTTTGTTTGTGATTTAGGAACTGATGAAGTTGTATTATATAAAGTTGGTGAAAAAGGAAGATTAGAAAGAGATGAAGAAAATTCATTTCAATTGGCTCCAGGAAGTGGTCCTAAGAAAATGATTTTTACTCCTGATGGTAAATATGCATATGTCTTAAATGAATTATCAAATACAGTTTGTGTTTATAGTTATCAAGATTGCCAATTTACTTTTATACAAGAAATTGATACTTATCCAAAAGATGAATATACGAAAGAAAGCTTGGCTGGTGATATTGTTATTAGTGAAAAAGGTGACTATTTATTTGTGTCAAACCGTGGACATGATTCAGTAGCGGCATTTGAAGTTGATTCTGCAACAGGGAAATTAACATATATTGAATACTTAGATACTGATGAAAAACCTCGTGCAATGATTTTAGTTAATGATCGTTGGCTTGTTGTTGCTTCACAATTAGGTGGGACATTAGAATCATTTGAATTAAAACGAAATGAATCAAAGGGTGTTCTTTATGAGACACATTTTAGTTACATGGTTGGTGAACCTGTTTGTTTAATAGAAGGTAGAGGATTATAAAAGAGTTCAGTTTGAACTCTTTTATATTATATTGCCTATTGATTATGCAAAAAAACGATTCTTAATTGAGTTATAGATGACTTTTAACTTTTTTATCATTGAATTCATTAAACAATTGCTAAAGATATCATATCAACAGACTTTCATATAATGTTATTAAGACATTTGTTTTACAATGAGTGTTCATGCTTAAACAATATATATCATCATAGTGAGAAATGTAAAAGAGTATGTTTTATTGATAATTCTTGTAAAATCACTTATAATAATAGAGATGGAGGACGATTTATGAAAAATAAAAAAATCATTTTAATTATTATAGGAGTTGTTGTAGGAATAGCATTAATTGGTTCTATCCTCTTTTATAATCATGGTATTTCTGCAGTCTCTACTAAAGATGAAGAAGTCATTGTTAAAATTGAATCTGGTTCAAGTGCATCACAAATGTTAGATACGCTTGATAAGGCTGGATTAGTAAATAATAAATTATGTGGAAAATTGTTTTTAAAGTTTAATCATTTTGATAAACTTCAAGCAAATACATATATATTCCATAAAAATATGTCATTATCAGAGATTTTTGATATTATTCAAAATCCAGACTTTAAATATATCTTAAAATCAAAATTAACAATTAAAGAAGGAAATACCATTCCAGAAGTTGCAAAAGCATTTTCTGAAATATTAGATATGTCAGATGATGATATTATTAAAGCGTGGTCAAATCAGGAATATTTAAAATCATTGATTAAGGATTATTGGTTTATAGATAATAGTATTCTTAATAGGAATATTCTGTATCCCTTAGAAGGCTATCTGTATCCTGATACATATTATGTAACAGATGAAAATCCTACTTTAGAAGGTATTACAAAATTAGCATTAGATATGATGGATAAGAAATTAACACCATATAAAGATAAAATGAAAGAAATGAATTGGACACCTCATCAATTCTTAACATTTGCTTCTATTGTTGAAAGAGAATCTGGGCAAGGTGAAACAGATCGTCCTATGATTGCTGGTGTCTTTATGAATCGTTTGAAAAAGGGAATGCTTTTACAAAGTGATATTACTGTTAACTATGCTTGGCAAAGAACAGGTGTAGATGTTTCTTATTCACATCTAGAAATAAATTCTCAATATAACACATACAAATATACAGGTTTACCTGTTGGACCTATTAGTAGTGTTCCTGCAACAACTATGGAAGCATGTCTTCAGT
Source organism: Coprobacillus sp. (assembly GCF_984815275.1). Taxonomy (NCBI): domain Bacteria; kingdom Bacillati; phylum Bacillota; class Erysipelotrichia; order Erysipelotrichales; family Coprobacillaceae; genus Coprobacillus; species Coprobacillus sp. Next base: position 41,819 of record NZ_CFJNYH010000024.1, on the reverse strand, counting down.
ATAAAAAACATGACTATTTTTATTTCTTTGCAATTAAAGATGCTCAAGATAAATCAAAGACTGTTGTTGTTTATACTAAAACATATGAAGAACATACACAGCAAGTGAAAAAAGCAAAGGACGCAGGATTATGGTTAGATTAAAAGATTTTGATCAAATAGAGCAAGATGCTTTAAAAAGAAATATTCCCATTATGCAAAAAGAGGGAATACTCTTTTTAATTTCTCAGTTAAATGAAATCAAAGCAACTTCTTGTTTAGAGATTGGTTCAGCAATAGGTTATTCATCTATGATGATGGTGACTCATGTTGATGATTTAAAAATTGATACAATAGAATTAAATGAAGAAAGATATCAAGAGGCAGTTCATAATATTCATAAATATCATTTAGATTCTCAGATTTCAATATATCATGATGATGCCTTAACTTTTGATACAACGAAATTACATTATGGGCCTTATGATTGTCTCTTTATTGATGCTGCCAAAGCACAGTATCAGAAGTTTTTTGAAAAATATGTTTCTTTTGTGAAAAAAAATGGAATCATAATTGTTGATAATTTAGATTTTCATGGTATGATTTTTGATATTGACCACATTAAGAATAGAAATACAAAACAATTGGTCAAGAAAATAAAAAGATTTAAAGATTGGATTTTTAATCATAATGATTATGATGTTGACTATTACCCAATAGGCGATGGTATCTGTGTGATTAGAAGAAAGGATTAAACATGAAGATAGTTTTATCATTAAATAATCAAGAAAGATTATATGATTATATAAGTATGGGGATTGACACTTTTATATTAGGTGGTCAATACTCATTTCATTGCCCCTATGTTTTTTCACTAGATGATATGACAAAAATAATAGGAAATTATCCTGAACAAATATTCTATGTTTCAATGAATGCTTTATATGATCAATATATGATGTCTGAAGTTGAAGGTTATATAGAGCAACTTAGTCAGTTACCTATTCAGGGGATTGTATTTCAGGATTTTGGTATTTTACAGATTGTGAAAGAAAGAGGCTATACATTTGATATGATGTATGCACCTGAAACATTAAATACAAATGCGATGACACTCAATGTGTTACAGGAACAAGGTGTAACAAGTGCATTTTTATCTCGTGTTATTCCTTTAGATGAACAATGTCTTATTGCTCAGGAAGTTCATATGCCTGTGATGTTACAGGGACATGGTGTTGAATATATAGCAGCAAGTAAAAGGGCATTGTTATCTAATTATAAGGAAGCATCTGGTTTGAATCTAGATATCAATAACCATAATGATTTTACCTTGCTGGCTAAAAATTCGGATTATGTTTTTAAAATTTTTGAAGATTCCAGGGGAACACATATTTTTTCTGAGACGAGATTATATACTCTTGATTTATTCAATCAAATTCATAATTTTGATTATTTGTATATTGAAACACTGATGATGGGTGAGGAAGAAGCAGTGGAAATGGCTTCATTATATAGTGATGCTTTAAAGAGTTTCCAAAATGGAACATATGATAAAAATATAAAAGAATATATGAAACTTTTATATCAATTAAAGACACCATTAGATAGAGGATTTTTATTTGATCAAACAGTTTATAAATTAGAAGATATGAGGAAGATAGATAATGAGAAACGTGAGTCAAATCATTAATGGAAAGAGAAAAATTATAAAGAAGCCAGAGTTGCTTGCTCCTGCTGGGAATTTAGAGAAACTAAAGATTGCTATTATCTATGGAGCAGATGCTGTTTTTGTTGGTGGTAAAGAATTTTCTTTGCGTTCTCAAGCTTCTAATTTTACATTGGAAGATATAAAAGAAGCAGTTGAATTTGCTTCTCAATATGGGGCACACATTCATGTCACATGCAATATCATATTACATCAGGATAATTTAGAAGGCATTCAGAATTACTTACAGGCATTGGATGATATTGGTGTAACTGCTATTATTGTTGCTGATCCATATATTATGAAAATAGCTAAAGATATGCATTTAAACTTAGAGGTTCATGTTTCAACGCAGTTATCAACGTTGAATTTAAAAGCGATTGAATTTTATAAAAGTATGGGAATGGATCGTGTTGTACTAGGACGTGAAGTCACATATGATGATTTAAGAACGATTATGGAGTATGCTCCTGTTGATGTTGAGTACTTTATTCATGGAGCCATGTGTATTCATTATTCAGGAAGATGTATGTTATCGAATTATCTCAGTCGACGTGATGCAAATCGTGGTGGTTGTTCACAGTCATGTCGTTGGTATTATGATTTATATCAAAATGGAGTTTTGATGAATCAAGAAGGCGATATGCCATTTAGTATGTCCAGTAAAGATATGTCATTAATTGATCATATTGGGGAGTTAATTGAATTAGGTGTCAATTCATTTAAAATAGAAGGTCGTATGAAATCTCTACATTATATAGCAACAGTTGTTTCAACATATCGTAAACTTATTGATGCTTATTGTGAAAATCCAGATGATTTTATTCAAGATGAAAGTTATCATCAGGAATTAATGAAAGCTGCGAATCGAGCTTTATGTCATGGCTTCTTTTATGATCACCCAAGCAATGAAGAACAACTTTTTAATTTGCGTGATGAACACCCAACTCAAGAATTTGTTATGCGTATTCTGGATTATGATAAGAAAAATAAGCAAGCTAAGATAGAACAGAGGAATTATTTTAAAGTTGGAGATAATATAGAAATTTTCTCACCAAATCATCCAAATCTTTTCTTTACAGTTAAAAAGCTTTATAATAAAGATAAAGAGATGATTGAAGTGGCAAATCATCCTATGGAAATATTATATATTGATGTTGATTTACCATTAGAAGTGAATGATATGGGAAGGAAGGTTTCAAAATGAGAGAACAGGCTGTTATCATAGGTATTGCAGGAGGAAGTGCTTCTGGAAAAACATCAATTGCTCATCAACTATATGATTGTTTTCAAGGACATCATAAAGTTAAAATTATGAAGCAGGATGATTATTACAAAGATCAATCACATATGGCTTTTGAAGAAAGAACAAAAACCAACTATGATCATCCATTTGCTTTTGATACTGATTTATTAGTAGAACATTTAAAGAAACTGAAGAATAAAGAAACGATTCTTAAGCCAACATATGATTATACATTACATACAAGAAGTCATATAACAGAAACAATTGAAGGAAGAGATGTTATCATTCTTGAGGGTATTTTTGTTCTAGCTGAACAGGCTGTTCGTGATATGTGTGATATCTTGGTATATGTAGATACTGATAGTGATATTCGTTTTATTAGACGTTTAAGAAGAGATATAGAAGAGCGTGGAAGAAGTCTTGATTCTGTTTGTAAACAGTATTTAGAAACAGTAAGACCTATGCATGAGCAGTTTATAGAACCATCTAAAAAGTATGCACATATTATTGTTCCAGAGGGTGGAGGTAATATTGTTGCTGTCGATTTATTGATAACAAAAATCAAAAGTATCGTTGATTAATGCTAGTATTTTTGATATTTTTATGATATAGTATAGTTCGCGAGGTGGATAATTATGGATCATGATGCAGTATTATTAACCCAAAGTGGGGTTGAAAAGTTAAAAAAAGAAAGAGAACAATTAATTAATATTGAAAGACCTAAGGTGATTGAAGAATTACAATTAGCACGTTCACAAGGTGACTTGTCTGAAAATGCTGATTATGATTCTGCAAGAGATAAGCAAGCACATATTGAATCAAGAATTAAAGAAATTGATCAAATGTTACTACATGTACAAATTATTGATGAATCACAAATGGATAGTGCTGTTGCAAAACCTGGAGCAACCGTAACAATCTTAGATTTATCTGAAGAAGGTGCAGAACCAGAATCATTTACAATTGTTGGTACATTTGAAACAGATCCTCTTAATGGGAAAATTTCAAATGAATCACCACTTGCTAAAGCTATCCTGGAACATGGAGTCAATGAAATTGTTTCTGTTGGGGTTGCTGAACCTTATGAAGTTAAAATTTTAAAGATTGAATATATTTCTTAATGAAGGTGATGGCAACATCATCTTTTCTTTTTGGGGGTTATAAAATGAAAAAACAAATGTCAGATACTATTCGTGTTGGCTTATTATTAGCAATTGTTGGTGGTTTTTTAGATGCCTATACTTATTTATGCAGAGGACAAGTTTTTGCGAATGCACAGACTGGAAATATGGTTTTATTTGGAATTAAAATGATGGAAGGACACATTATACAAGCTTTATATTACGCTTTGCCAATCTTGGCATTTTTTATTGGGATAGTTATCGCTGAAATGATTAAGCATCACTTTTTTGAACATCCTAAAATTCATTGGCGTCAGATAGTTTTAATGATAGAAGCCATTGTGATATTAATAGTTGCATTTCTACCAAAAGATTTTAATATGTTTTGCAATATTATGATATCATTTATTTGTTCGTTACAAGTGGAGAGCTTTAGGAAGTTTAATGGAAACCCTTATGCTTCAACAATGTGTACAGGAAATTTAAGAAGTGCTACAGAACATCTTTATCAGTATTTTCAAACACATAATAAAAAGACTCTGTTGAAGAGTCTTCAGTACTTTATTGTTATTTTCTTTTTTATCATTGGAGCCTGTTTAGGAACTATTCTTACAAATTCACTTTCCTACATGGCAGCCATCATACCCACTTTGTTATTACTCAGTGTAATCGTTTTTATGTTTTATGAACAAGTTGGTTAACAACTTGTTTTTTTTTATGCATTCAAACGACGATCTCTTAATTCCTTATAAAGTCCAATCACCATAAATAAAATTGATTTCATTAACAAATGAATATAATTTAAGTTCCCTAAATGAATTAATAAACTTACTAAAAAATAAAGCAAACTTAAGCATAAACAATGAGAAATTCTCTTTTGATTGATTTGTGATGTAAAGTATAGGGCAGAGAGTATTAAGAATGCATAAGAAAGAACTTGGATAATGATTTCAAGAACAGTTGCATTTATTTGCATGAAATAAGATAAAATGGCTAGAATAAGAGAGATAAGTGTAAAGGGAATAAGAAATAATAATAAAGTATTGATATAGATACGTATTGTTTTTTTCATGGTTTCCTCCTTGTATATTATATGAAGGGAAGGCTATTTTATGAAATATGTAGAAATATTTATTGAGTGTTTTGGAACTTATTTTTATTTGATATTATTATTAAGATTTTTAGGAAAGAAAGAAATGAGTAAATTAAGTGTATCTGACTTAATTGTTTTCCTATTAATTAGTGAGTTAATGACAATATCTATTGGTGATGATAATATTGGATTTTTAGAAGGAGCTTTGGCTTCAGCAGTTATTGTTATTATTGATAAGTTATGTTCTTATTTTGCATTAAGGTATAAACCTGTCAAAAAAATATTAGAAGGGCATCCAACTTATATTGTTTATCAGGGACAATTAAATCAATATAAGATGAAAGCATTGAACTATTCTATTGATGATCTTTGTCATCATTTAAGACAAGAAGGGGTAGGGTCTTTATCTGAAGTGGAATTTGCTGTTTTAGAAACAGATGGGAACTTATCAGTTATTACAAAACAACAAAGTCAAGTTATGATGCCTGATGTTTTAATCAGTGATGGTGAAATTAATTATGAAATTTTAGAAACAATGGGTAAAGATGAAACATGGTTATTAGATTCACTTCATGCTGTTGGTATCAAAAACTATAAAGATATATTTTATTGTGTTATGGAAAATAATGGACTATTTTATATTAAAAAATAGTCCATTTTTAAATGAGATAAAAAAGTTACAAAGAAGACATATAAATCTTCCGTGTAACTTTTCTAACCTAATAGCATTCTGTCATTAACAAACTCTTCACCAATTGCTTCTTCAAACTTCTTTAATAAATCAGCAACTTCTAAGTTTTTCTTTTCTTCACCTTTTACATCATAAATAATATGACCATCATACATCATAATTAATCGATTCCCAATATCAATTGCATCTTTCATATTATGTGTGACCATTAAAGTTGTTAAGTTTTGCTCTGTCACAATTTTATTTGTAATCGCTAATACTTTTGCACTTGTGGCTGGATCTAAGGCAGCAGTATGTTCATCTAACAAGAGAAGTTTAGGTTGGTTAAGAGTCGCCATAAGAAGTGTCAATGCTTGTCTTTGTCCACCTGATAATAAGCCAACTTTACTTGTGAGACGTTCTTCAAGTCCCAATCCAAGAGATTTTACTGCCTCAAAGTATTTTTCTTTCTTGCTTTTTGTAACACCCCATCTTAAAGTTCGCCTCTGTCCTCGACGAGCAGCCATTGCTAAGTTTTCAATAATTTGCATATCTGCAGCAGTTCCCATCATAGGATCCTGAAATACACGACCAATTGATTTCGCACGCTCAAACTCTGCATCGAGTGAAATATCTTTACCATCTAATGTGATAATACCACAATCAATAGGATAAACACCTGCAATCATATTGAGCATAGTGCTTTTACCTGCTCCATTTCCACCAATAACAGTAACAAAGTCGCCTTCTTCAAGAATTAAATCTATTTTTTTGAGGACACATTTTTCATTTGGAGTCCCAACATTGAATGATTTTGTGACTTTTTCTAATTTAAGCATTGTTGTTGAGCTCCTTTCCAGTTAGTTTTTTGTACATTGATACACGTTTTCTTCTATCAAGTATAACTGGGACTGTTAAAGCAATAGCAACAATTAAAGCAGTTAATAGTTTTAGGTCATCAGTATTCAATCCCATTTGCAATACAATTGCGACAATAATACGATATATAATTGAACCTACGACAATAGAAACTAAACGTAACTTAAATCCTGCTTTTTTTCCAAATACAACTTCACCTATGACAATAGATGCAAGACCAATGACAATAGCACCAGTCCCCATTTTGACATCAGCAACGCTTTGCTGTTGAGTGACAAGTGCGCCACTCATCGCAACCAATCCATTACTTAACATTAGTCCAAACAATTTTGTCGTATCTGTATTAACCCCACTTGCTCTCACCATATTTTCATTATTACCAGTTGCTCTTAAACAAGAACCAAATTCAGTCCCTAAGAACCAGTAGATTCCTAAAACCACCAATCCACTACAAATAAGACCAATAATGATGGTAATCCAATTTGGAGTCATATTTATCAATTGAGCAAAATCTTTAAATAAAGTAGATGACTGCATTAATGGGATATTACTTTTACCCATAATTCTTAAATTAATTGAATACAAGGCAAGTTGAGTTAAAATTCCAGCAAGAATAGCAGGCATTTTACATTTGGTATGCAAAAATCCTGTGATAAATCCAGCAGCAAAGCCAGATAAAGTTGCTAATATAATTGCAATCAGTGGATGAATACCATTAATGATAGAAATTGCACAAACAGCCCCACCAGTTGCAAAGCTGCCATCAACTGATAAATCAGCAATATCTAAGACACGAAATGTCAAATAAATTCCCAGTGCCATAATACCCCAAAGAATTCCTTGACCAATAGCACCTTGTAACGATAATAATATACTCATTATATACACCTATTTTCCAATAAGAGTTGCATCTAAATCAGATGGTATCTCAATACCTAATTGCTTAGCAACCTTTTCATTAATAAAATATTTACAGTCTTTTGCATCAATGAATGAAACAGCAGTGTCTTCAGGTTTAGCTTCACCTTTTAAAATGGCAAGAGCCTGTTTAGCAGCATTTTGTCCAACTGTATAATAATCCAAACTTAATGTTGCAAGTCCGCCATTTAAGCACATATTTTCTTCACCAACAATACATGGAATTTTATTTGCATTTGTTATTTGTGCGACAGTAGCCATATTGGTAGCCAATAAGTTATCTGTAGGAATATAAATAGCATCGTATTTACCAATCATGGATTCAGTCACTTGTTGGATAGCACTAGAATCATTTGGAACAGTGACAATAGCAGTTTCTAATCCAATTTCTTTAGCCGCCTTTTCAGCAATTTGACCTTGATAAATTGAATTGGCTTCATCACTACAATAGAAGATAGCAATCTTTTTTGCATTTGGGACAAGTTTCTTTAATAAATCCATTTGTTCTTTAACAGGATTCATATCACTAGCACCAGTGACATTTGTTTGTGGTTTATCGTTAGATTTTACAACTCCAGCCTCTTCAAAATTTGTCACAGCAGCCCCAATAACAGGAATAGTATTTGTTTTATTGGCAGCGGCTTGAAGAGCATCAGTAGCAATTGCATAAATTAAATCATCACCATCATTGACAAACTTTTCTGCAATTGTTTGACAGTTTGATGGATCACCACTAGCATTTTGAAAATCAATCTGACTTTCTTTAATTCCAGCTTCAATTAAAGTCTCTTTGAATCCTTCATACGCTTTGTCTAATGCAGGATGTTGTGCTAATTGAAGAGCTCCTATTTTTACATCAGATAATGATTTTGTTTGACTATTTTGTTCATCATTAGAACCACATCCAGTTAATAATAATCCCAAAGCAAGCATACATACAGCTAATTTTTTCATGTTATTTCCTCCCCATTTTCTTTTATAAAAACAAAAAAACTCACCAATAGAGGGCGAGTTATCGCGGTACCACCTCAGTTTATTATTCCTTCGCAGAAATAACCTTAGTTAGTTAAAAACCATTCATAGTAACGTTATGATTCCGACTACTCCTTATCAAAGTAATAACTCCGTGGTGAATTCAAAATCTTTCATCGTATGGTTTGCACCAACCACCATATCTCTATTGTCGCAAAGACTTTTACTCTGTCACATCAATGTTTTTGTTTTTATAAATGTATATGTCCTATGATAAATGACTATACAGGCTTTGTCAATACAAATATGATTCAATATTTAAAAAATAAATTCTATAATTAGGAAAATACAGATTTATAAAAAAATGTTTCTAAAAATCATAAAAGAAGAGTGCAAACTCTTCTTTTATGACAACATAATATCCAAAACCATCATCACTAAAAAACCACACATACAGGAAATAGCTCCAATATCTATCTGATTCTTGCATGACGCCTCTGGTATCATATCTTCAACACAGACAAACAACATGGCACCTGCTGCAAAACTAAGTGCAAAGGGTAAGATATTATTAATTGTTGTTGCAAAGATGTAGCCAAGTATTGCTGAAGGAATTTCAATAATTCCAGAAAATTGACCATACATCATAGCAACAAATTTACTTTTTCCATATTGGTGCATAGGTAAGGATATGGCAGTTCCTTCTGGAAAGTTTTGTATTCCTATTCCAATTGATAGAATTAATGCTGGTATAATATCATGCTGTGCACATGCAAAAGCCACACCAACAGCTAAACCTTCAGGAATATTATGCAATGTCATTGCTAACATTAATAACTGATTTTGAGATAATTTAGCTTTGACACCTTCACGTTCATGTGACATCATATGTTCATGAGGAAGTAATTTATCACATAGTGTCAAGAAAAGAACCCCACAGAAGAATCCGGCAGGAATAATTAATAAATACCATTTACTTAAGCCTTCTAGCAAATCCATGGCAGGAAGAATCAATGAAAAAAAAGAAGCTGCAATCATAATTCCAGCACTACTACCTAGAGCGATAGAGACAAGATGTTTATTTTCTTTATTTGTAACATAGACAAGGCTGGCGCCTAAAAAGGTAGATAGCCAGTTGAAGATAATAGCTCCAATAAAGATGAGTACAGGCATCTCTTCGAGTAATGATAACATATTTTCACCTCTTTATACATTATGCACAAAGAGGTGTGGGTGTTACTTTTTACTATGGGCCATAACAATAATATCTTGATCTAATAATTGTACATCGCCAGTAGGAATCAATGTTTGGTCTTGTCGTTTGATTAAAATAATCAAAGCATGGTGTAGTTCTAAATCTTTTAAATAACAATTTAGCCAATCATTGCTTTCATCAATGAGCATTTCTGTCAATGTCATATGATCATCAGTTTGTGATTCAAATGCACTTAAAATCAATTCATCATCTTTTTCTATGCATCTGTCACCTTTTGGAATCATTTTTATATTATGACGTTTAATCATAACAATACGGGTTTGTGGTGGTAAAACAATATCTTTAATAGACATATCGATCCAGGGATGATTTTCAGTCATTTTCAAATTAATAAATTGAATATTTGTTTCTTCGCTATAGTCTGTAAAAGTTTTTAATACATTATCTTTTTCATCAATCATAGAAAGATATTTTGCAAGATAGGGCAGAAGTGTTCCTTGAATTGCAATAGACAAAAGAACAATACAAAATACAATATGAAAAATATCATTTTTAGTATAGGCTGAAGAGACAGTTACCATAATTGCAAAAACAATAGATGTTGCTCCTCTTAAGCCAGCAAAGCTAACAAGCAGAATCTGCTGAAACGGTCTATGAAAGATTTTCATAATTAGCCAAACAGCAGCAGGTCTTGCTAAAAAAGTAATAAATAAGGCAATCCAAAGAGCATCACCTAGCAGTGAAGGAATTTGAGAAGGGAAAGCTAGGAGACCTAAAAGGAAAAAAAGAAACATTTGAAAGAGTTCTACAATACCATCAAAAAAATGCACAAGTCCCTTCTTATCTTCAATTTCAATATTTCCTAATACAATTCCAACGATATAAGCACTTATATAGCCATTACCATTAAAATAAGATGGCAGAGCATAAGAGAGAATAGCAATAGCAACCATAATAAGAGTGGCCATTCCAGATAATTCAGACTGAAAAGAATCAAATATCTTGACTGAGATATAAGCAATAACAGCACCAAAAATCAATCCAAATACTATTTGGGAAAAAGCAATTGAGAAAATATCTTGAATACTTATATTTTGCGACATTAAAGATAAAATAATAACTGTTAAAGTATAAGCCCAAGGGTCATTACTCCCGCTTTCTAATTCTAGTAAAGATGCACTCTTATATTTGAGATTTAACTGTTTACTACGTAAAATAGAAAATACACTTGCTGCATCTGTTGAAGATAAAACAGAACCAATTAATAAACTTTCTAACCATTCAAAATGTAATACATAATAACAGAATAATCCTGTTGTTATAGCAGTTAATATAACCCCCAAAGAGGATAAGATAATAGAAACAGAAGCAACTTTCTTCGCTTGTTTCCAATTGGTTGTAAAACCACCATAAAAGATAATAAATATTAATGCAACACTGCATAAATTTTCAGCAAAGTGGAAATCTTCAAAGGGAATTTTAAACAAACCATCACTCCCAAAAATCATCCCCAATAAAATAAAGAAAAATAAGACTGGAATACCAAATTTATTTGAAAGTTGACTACATAACATACATATTATAATAACAATAGCTCCAATTAATAAAATTGAATTCATGACATCACCTACCTTATAAGAATTATAACACAATCACTTTTGTAAAAAAATCGAACAATGAAAAAAGCCATGTTTTCATGGCTTAATAATTAATATCTTCATATAATGTTTTTAATAAAATAGCTTTTGTTGTTGGCACTTGTTTTTTGACATCATATGTTTTCATAATGCTATATTCAACAACATCTCTTTTTTCAACAATTTCATCATAAATATAGTCAGCTTGTCTAAAGAATAAGTTATCTTCATCTTCTTGATAAATACTTCCAAATTCTTTATCCTTGTTGTAATAAACAACTTTGCCTTCATAACGAGTAATATATGCATCTAAATGCTCCATCAACTGATTATAGAAACGATCATAAATAGTACTGCTATCTAATTCTTTATATTCATCAGCGATTGTACAATCTGTGACATCTTGTCCAAGCTCGGCTTTCATTTTATAAATTAAAGCATTTGCTAAGGCAGCAACTTCTGGATTTTTACCATCTTTAACAATATTGAAAACTTTTTCATATAAAGAAAGTTGTTTTAGACTATATCCAGCTGTAAAGAATTTATAAATCAAATTTGTATAAGCTTCTTTTTCTTTGCCAGTATTCATGTAGAGTTGATATAAAACTTCAAATGAATCAACATTAGGGATTTTATTGCCTAAAGAAATAAATTCATTTTCAGCTTCTTCATATCTTTCTAATTGAACTAAAGAAGATGCTCTATAATATTTAACCCAATTTAAGTTGTTATAATGCCATTTGATTGGTTGTGTATAAGCCATGTTTGCAATTTCAACACAGTCTCTATAATTACCTAATTCATATAAGCATCTTACCTTAATACGATACCATTTTTCTCTTTTAGATTCATATTCTTTTCCAGCTTTATTAATAAAAGGTTCAATACTTAATGTTTTCACATCAAGTTTATCTAAAAGATCAGATAATTTTTTATAGTCAACTGGTTGTTTGTTCATAACATATTTCATTGCTTTGTTAATTGTTGCTTCTAATGGAGAATATTTTTCTTGCTTGCATAAAGAAGCAATTTCATCAACGATAGAGAAGAATAAATCTTCTTTTTCTTTGATTTGATTTTCGTCAACATTAATGAATTTATTATAAAGTGCATAACCATAGTGATTAATATAACCAGTTAATCCTTCACCAACTTGTAAAAAAGTTTTTCCTGCCTCAATAGCTTCATCATTGCGTCCTTGATTTTTTAATTCCTTAACATAATCCATAGCTTGAAAATCATTAAAAGAGCTAGGATCTTCTTCAAAACGTTTGTCGTAAATACTTAAGTCCTTTGGTTCACGTTTTTCCACGATTCATCACCTCGAGTAATATTATATCAAGAACAAGAGGTCTTGTGAAGAAAAAAAGGTAAGTTTTGAAAACGCTATACCAGGAAACTTTATATTATGATAATTGATTACGGTATTCTTGAGGAGTATAACCACTGTATTCATGAAATCTTTTATAAAATGAGGTTAAGTTATGAATGCCTACTTCTTGAGCAATTTCGTAAACAGGTAATTCCTTATTCTGAAGAAGGATCATAGCTTTTTTCATGCGTTCTTCATTAACCATTTGTTTAAATGTTTTACCAGCAAATTTTTTAATCAGTTTACTAGTATATGATGGATCATAGCCAAAATGCTGACACATTTTTTTGAGGTTTCCTTCTTGATAATGCTGATGAATATATAAAATAATCTTATCTAATAAATCTTTATTTTTAAAAGTGTTGACAGAAAGGTTTGTATTATATTGACCAATTCTAGCAAGGTGAGTGATGAGAATCATGATGTAATTATCAATAATATCATCAGAGGATAATTGTGAATCAAAATATTCACATAGAATATTTTGAATACAATTATGAATGAGTTGATCTTGATGTGTATAGAATAGCAAATAATGATTATGAGTGTGTTGATGATTCATGAGTTCAATCATAAACTGAGTTATCAGTTGATCATTAGGCAATTTATTAATAAAACGATGAGAAAAGTAATTTTCATGAAGGATAATATTGACTCCAAGGTCATTTTCAGTTGTTGGAGCAACACTATGAGGAACATGTTTATCTAAAATAATAATATCACCTTGATGAAGTGTAACTGTTTCATCTTCAACAGTAATGACAAATGTGCCTGAGTAAACATATGTCATTACAATATAGTGGAAGATATGCATAGGAACACGTCCACTTGACCTTTGATGTAATGAAATAATATGATTACGATTTTGAAATTCACGCTCATGATGAAAAATAAACATAATATCATGATGAAATGGAACAATTGTGAATTTGTCTTTAAAATGATTGATGAGTTCCTCATCAGATGTATAACTATATGCTTTGCTAGATTTGAGTGTTTCTTCTAAAACTTGATAGTTCATAATATTTACCCCTTTTCTTTATTGTACTATAATAAGTCGAATTTTGATAGTTATAAAATCAGAATATGACATTGTGAAAGAACATATCAAACTTTATAATAGAATTGTAATTTATGAAAAGGCCTATTCAGTTACAGTTAAAAGTGTAAAAAAAGAAAATAAGGAAAGGGGAAACACTTTTTATGGAAAAGAAAAACTCGTTTTTTGATACTCTCTCCAACGGACTTGGTAAAGTATCAGTTAAACTAAGTGGTAACATTTATATTAACGCAATTAAAGATGGAATGTTGGCATATATGCCATTTGCATTTATTGCATCTATCTTCTTAATTATCGCTTTTTTCCCAATACCAGCATTTACAGATTTTATTACCAATATAACAGGATTAGAAACAGCTGTATGGCAAGGTAAGTTGGCATTAGTCAATGATGCAAGTCTAGGTATTGGTGGTTTATTGGTTTTGTTATCTATTTCTAGATCTTTGGCTGATAAATTAAAGATTAATGGAATGCAAGTGACATTAACAGCTGTTGTTGCTTTTATGTTATTGGTTCCATTTGGTAGTCAAGAAAGTGTCAAGTTTATTGATGTGACTTATTTAGGAGCACAAACAATCTTTTTATCTATTCTTATTTCCATTGTGACTGCTAAGATTTATCAGTTTATTGATAGTAAAGGTATTAAGATTAAGATGCCAGCAGCAGTTCCACCTGCAGTTTCAGCACCATTTGAATCTATTATTCCATCATTTGTTGTTATTACAATTTTCTGGATTTTAAGATTAGTTATTGATGCTTTGAGTGGTGGGAGTGCTTTAGCTGTTTTCAATAGTGTTTTAGGTATGCCTTTGCAAGCAGTTGGAGGTTCTTTACCAGGTGTTATTATTGTCAAAATGTTCTCACAAGTCTTATGGTTCTTTGGGATTCATGGGGATTCTATTGTCAATGGTGTGATGACACCAATCTTCCAAGTTTTACAAGATGCCAATAAAACAGTATCTATGGCTGGCGGTGTTCCTACAAATATTATCTGTCAAAGTTTCTGGGATAGTTTTGCTAGTATTGGAATTATCGGATCTATCATTGCAATTGTTTTGATTGCTAAGAGTAAGCGTTATAAAGAAATGAAGAAAATTGCTGGTGTGCCATATATTTTCAACGTTGGTGAACCAACACTCTTTGGTATTCCATTAATGATGAATGTCATTTATTTCATTCCATTTATTTTGAGTAATGTTGCATCTATCGTGATTTCATACATAGCTTTTGCATTAAACTTAGTGCCCGTATGTACAGGACTAGCTCAGGTACCATGGACAACACCACTCATAATTAGTGGATATTTAACAACGGGAAGTATTGCCGGTTCAATTTTACAAATTGTTTGTTTGATTGCTGTTGTGTTGATCTGGTTACCATTTGTGAAGGTTGCTGATAATCAATTGGTTAAAGAAGAAGCCGAAATAGAATTAAAAAATCAAACTGGAGAAACACACAAAGAAGTTGAATAAACTTCTTTGATGTTTTTATGAAAGAGTGAAATTTATGAAAGAAGATTATCAATTTAAAGGATGCTGGATCAAAGGTCCTGATCGAGACTATGGTCAAGATGATTCTTTATATTATCAGGATCAAAGAAATACAGTTGTATTGAAACAGTTCAGTATAAGGGATAGAAAACAAACATATTTATATATTGCAACACTTGGATATTCAATTATCTATATCAATGGACAAAGAATAACAGAAGATGAATTGAATCTTGTTTGGACGCAGTTTCAAAAATGTGTTTATTATGATGTGTATGATGTGACTCAATTTTTACGAATAGGTCAAAATGAAATTTGTATAGAATTAGGGAATGGAATGTATAATCCTTCACCATTAAAGTTATTTGGTAAATATAATTTAAGAGAACGTTTAAAAGAGATAGGAGAACCAAGAGTTATTTGTGATTTCATTCAAGATGAAAATGTGATTTTATCAAGTGATGAGTCATGGCAGATGAAAGAGGGGCACTTCTTATTTAATAATTTATATTTAGGTGAAAGAGTTGATTTACATGAGCTTGATTCTTATATTAAACCAGTCTGCATTGATCAAACAAAAAGAGTAATGCAATTGAATACAATACCTCCAGTTAGAAAAAAACAAACTGTTGAACCTAAACAATATATATCAACAGAGGAAGGACTTGTTGTTGATTTTGGTGAAATGATTTCAGGATTTATTGATATAGAATTTCATGCTCAAGATAATACACATGTTATTCTTCAATACAGCGAAAAATTTGAAAATAATCAAATGAATTATCATACTTGTTTAGCTGGAAGTGTTGGTGAACAGATTCAGGAGATAACTATTCCTGGTGGACCAGGAGCACCAGATATGGGCATTCAAAAAGATGAAATCATTGCATGTGATGGAAGAAATAGTTATACAAATACTTTCACCTATCATTCTTTTCGATATGTATTGTTGCAAGGACTTAAAAAAAGAGATATAAAAAATTTATCAGCAATTTATGTTCATACAAATTTAAAGCAAATAGGAAGAATAGTAACAGATAATGCTATTTTGAATGAACTCTATGATACAGCTATACGTACCAAACTCAATAATGTTCATAGTATTTTTGAAGATTGTGCACGAGAAAGATTAGGGTATGGCGGAGACATGGTTGCTTTAGCGACTTCAAATCTCTATACATTTGATTTGGCAGAATTCTATAAGAAAATTATCAGAGATTTTCGTTATGAACAAACCCAAAATGGGGGAATTCCAGAAACAGCTCCTTATATGGGAATTCAATCCAATGGGACAGGAGAAGGTGAAGGACCACTCTTATGGCAATTCGTTTATCCATATTTGACATATAAGCATTATCAGTATTATGGAGATAAAAAGGTATTAGAAGAAGAGTATCCATATCTTTATAAACAAATGCAATACCTTCTTAACTATGATTTAGATAAGTTGGTTCATTGTTGTTTAGGAGATCATGGAAGCATGTTAATTGCTGGTCAATTTAGAAAGCCTACACCAGATAAATTATTTTTAGGCTATTGTACAATATTATTCTTCTTGAAATATAACATCTTGATAGCTCAAATTATCAATGAGGATATTTCTCAGTATCAGAAAACATATGATGAACTGAAATTACATATGATTCATCAGTTCCAAAATAAAGATGGGACTTTTGGAGAAGGAACACAGACAGGTTTCGCATTTGCAGTTGCATTACAATTAACATCACCACAGTTATTGTGCCAAAAGTTTGTTGAAAAGATAGAACAAGATCAAGGTATTTTCAATTCAGGTATTTTTGGTATGGCTTTGACATATGAAGTTTTAAATTTATATGGCTATAATGAAATTATTGAAAGATGGTTATTACAGGAAAGTGATATAGGATATTTGGCTATGTTAAAGAGTGGCAATAGAACTTTATCTGAATTATTTGTAGGACAACAATTATCTTTAAATCATGCGATGTTTGCAAGTTATCAGCAATGGTATTACCAGGGGTTAGCAGGTATTCAAATTTGTGAGGATGCTGTTGGATTTAATAAAATTAAATTATCACCATATTTTTCAAAACAGATAAATCGTTTTGAATGCACAATAGAGACAAATCAGGGAATAATAACTTCATCATGGCAAAGAAATCAAGGTGATATTATTTGGAAGATTAAAGTTCCTAGCGATATACAATATCAAATCCTACTTAAACAACCTTATCAAAAAGTTTATCAAGACAATCAAATCATTATATATACAAAAGGATAGCTCAGCTATCCTTTCAATCTAAGAAAAGAAATTTAGATATGAAATATATTTTATATTATGGAAAGATTATAGCTTGTGATTATGGATATAAGAAACTGGAGGGACATGATGATACCTATACATATTTTAGAACAATTGGTTAGTTTTACAGAAGAAGAAATGAATTTACTCCAAGGAAAAGAGACAATAGATAAAAGTATCTTTGCGAGTGAATTATCTCATGTCATTGATTATCATTATCTTTTAAAAGAAAATCAAATGTTTTCAGTAAGAAAACACACAAGATTTTGCCAGTACCCAAGTCATCGCCATAATTATATAGAACTAATGTATGTTTACAGTGGGAGAATGACGCATCATATCAATGAACAGGATATAACAATTGAAAAAGGACAACTTCTCTTATTGAATCAAAACATTGAACATTCAATAAACTATTGTGATGAAAATGATATTATTTTTAACTTTATTATCAGACCAGAATATTTACGTTTTTTATCTACAATGATAGAAGATGAGAATGTTGTTTCAAAATTTATATTTGATGCTCTTTATTCATATGATAATGATGGTGAATTTCTTGTTTTTAAAGTTCAAAACAATCAAAAAGTGACATCTTATATTGAATCTATTATTATAAGTTTGTATGAATCTCAATTATATAATGATATTGAACTTAAACTGTTGGTTGGAATCCTATTAACAGAACTGATGAATCATCCTGAGAATATAGAAAGTTATACAGGTGATAGTTATGAAAAGATATTAAGCAGTACAATTTTGAAATATATCATAACAAATTATCAATATGGGAGTCTGCACGAACTCTCTCAACTCATTCATCAGCCAAATTATACAATATGTAAAATCATAAAAAAACAAACAGGTCAAACATTTACAGAATTATTACAAAACGAAAAATTAAAAGTTGCTGAGAATTTATTAATAACAACTTCACTCACAATGCAAGATATTATTCAAGAAGTTGGATATGAGAATATTTCCTACTTTTATAGAATATTTAAGAAAAAGTATGCCATGACACCTCAAATGTACAGAGCGAAATCACAACAAAGTTAGATTTTATATATTTTTATTTTTCTATGTAGGAATATTTTTGAATTTATCAATTTTATTATCTTAGAAATTATTTTCGTTATAACCTACTTAGAAACTACACCTATTTAAAAAATAAAGTAATACTTATTATTTTATATTTTTGCTATAAAATTAATATTTAATTATTTTTTTCAAGATATAGGAGTGATATAATATAAAAAGGAGAAGAGGTGCCATAATGGAAGATGGAATTGCCGAGTTGTCTAAAGACTTGGAATACAAATATTTAATGGAATCAATAGATGCGAGTGTAAGTAAGCATTTATTGGATGAACACTTTACTTTGGTTGCTGCCAATCAGCGTTATTATGAAATGTTTGGATATGAACAAAAAGAATATGAAGACTGTTTTCATAATCGTCCTGATTTATTTTTTAAGCAGGATTTAGATGAATGGAATCATTTGAATCAACATGTTCTTAAAGCAATTCAAAATGGTGAAAAACGTTATATGACTATTTGTAGAATGAGACACAAAGATGGACGTAAATTATGGATTCGATTAGTCGGTACTTTTACTAATGAGTATGTTAATGGCTATCAAATCTCATATTCTGTTATGATGGATATTACGAGTTTGATGCAAACAAGAATTGAAAAAGATGTGACTGAAAATCATTTTCCAGGACTTATTTCTAAATATAGAATTACCAAAGATGGTTTTCAATACTTAGATAGTAATAAAAATTATTTAGATTATTTTCATGGAATCAATGTTAATTATTTTCACTTAACAGATATGACTCCAGAGAATGGTCTAGAAGAAATTAAAAAGATGTATCCATGTTTACGAAATGGAGAAAATACCAAGTTAACAATTTCTTATAAAAATCCAGAGGGAGAAAGAAGTTATTTTAATATCAGTGCCCAATGTGTTGATTGGATAGAGGATGACCCAATTTATTTGTTAATTTATTCTGATATTACTGAAATTGTTGTTCAAAAAGAACTCTTAGAAAAATATAATCAATATTTAAATGAATTGGCTTATTTAGATGATGTTACAAAGGGATTTAATCAGAGAAAATTTGATATTGTCGCTAGAGAAACTATAGAAAAAGCACAGCCATATGAATATGTCATGATATGGTTGAATGTGCAAAAATTTAAGGTTATTAATGAAATTGGTGGATTTGATTTAGGAAATCAAACTTTAAAATATGTATATAGTGAAATTCGCAATCATCTGTTAGATAATGAATATGTGGCACGTATGTTTTCTGATAATTTTGCTATCTTGATGTTATATGATAATCAACAAAAACTTGAATATCGTCTAAATCGATGTTTTGAAGATATTAATGATTATGAATCAAACAGTGACTACAAATTCCGTTTTTCTTTTACAACAGGTATTTATTTAATTGATGAAACTGATATTCCAATTACCCAAATAAAAGACCGTGCTCATGCAGCTAGAAAATTAGTTTCACCTCAAGACAATGATTTGTGTGTCTATCATTATTATGATAATACAATTCGTATTCAGATGCTTAATGAAAAAGATATCGAAAATCGTGCCTATCTTGCATTACAAAATGGTGAATTTGAAGTCTATTTTCAACCTAAATACTCTGTTAAAAAGCATCAATTATCAGGAGCAGAGGCACTTGTGAGATGGAATCACCCAACGAGAGGATTTCTACCACCTGCTGAATTTATTCCTGTTTTTGAAAATAATGGATTTATTACACATGTTGATCTTTTTGTATTTCAAACTGTCTGTCAAATGATTAGAAAAAGATTAGATGCGCATCAGGCTGTCGTTCCAGTTTCTATTAATATGTCTAGAATGCATTTTTCGCATCCTCATTTTTTAAACGAGTATATAAAAATTCGCAATAAATATAATATTCCTTTCAAATATTTAGAATTAGAACTTACAGAGTCTATTGTCTTTGAAAATATTGAGATGTTTATTAACATTATAAAATCAATTCATCAAGCTGGATTTATGTGTAGTATGGATGATTTTGGAAGTGGATATTCAAGTTTGAGCATGTTAAAAAATTTAGAAGTAGATACAATTAAATTAGATAAGTCATTTTTTGCAACAAAAGATATGAGTTATGAAAAAGAAAAAATTATAGTGAAAAATATTATTGATATGGCTAAGGCATTAAATATATCTACTGTTGCTGAAGGAATTGAAACACATGAACAAGTCAATTTTCTTGAGCATACGGAATGTGACCTGATTCAAGGATTTGTATATTCTCGACCGATTCCTATTCAAAATTTTCATGATTTACTAGACTCACAATTATAAAAAACAACCATTACAAAACTGTCTCTATGTTTTAGAGTTTTCATTTCACTTTATGGAGGCAATTATATTGGTTGTTTTTTTATAATGACAAGCGATTTCTTTGTCTGTATTCTTTAGGAGAACAGTGATAAATTTCTTTGAATTTTTTATAAAAGAATGTTAAATTCTGATATCCAGATTGGCAAGCAATATTATCAATAGATTCATCTGTATTTAGAAGTTTCTGTACTGCATGCTCCATTTTTAATTGAATAATTAATTCTTTGTATGAAGCATGTAGATGTTTCTTTAAGAGTGTTGTTAAGTAACATGCACTCATTCCAACATGTTTAGCAGTTGATTCAAGGGTACATTCTAAATAATGATTTTCGATATATTGTAAAGCATTGATAATAATTGAATTTGATTGATTAATAGATTCATAATTAACATTTGTATGAAGTGAATTCATCATTTCTAAGATAATGAGAAGAAATAAACTATTAATCATTTCTTTTGCATTAAGAGAAGGGAAATAGTATTCTCTTAAAAGTTCATGTATAAACAGTTGTAAACGTTCATTGTTTTCAGTATTAAAAATCATATAATTTAATGTTGTTTCTTCTTCATGAAGTGCATTTATAAAAAAAGATGTGATAAGATTTTGATGATTTAATCGTGATAAAAATGAATGACTGAGATATTCTTTCTTAATCATAAAATTAATGAGAATATCATTCTCTCCAGTATTTTCAATAGAATGTGGTGTTTTTGTATCAATCAGAGTCATTTGTCCTTGATGAATAATATGACTTTTTTCGTCAATCCATTCTTTGCATTCTCCTGAATACATATAATTAATCTCTATATAATCATGGATATGATTAGGAACAGGTGTAAACCTTTGATTTTTGGTTATCATAATAGAGTCGTTCAATAATAAATTAGAAAAAGTGAATTGATAAACTTGAGATTGTTTTTTATTGATTGTATATGGGGTATTCATATAGTCAGAAAACAAACCAGAAAGATGACGTTTTTCAGAATCTGTATATTGTCTTAATAGATTGTCTAATTGATTATAAGTCATAGTTATCACCTCTATTGACATAATATCATATTATCTAAAGTTTGGTTAGTGTTTATGAAAAAATATGATATATTTATTGAATTTTATAGATGATAAAATAAAAGTATGGATATGATATGAGGAGGATAAATGATGTTGAAACAAGATATTTTAGAAAAACTTGTTTATTTCACAGATGAAGAGATTGATAATTTAAATGGCAGAAATACAGTAGATCGAAGTATTTATCTTTCAGCTGATAGCCATATTATAGATTGTTATAAATTATTAGAGGAACATCAGCAGTTGGGTGTGAGGAAACATACACGATTTATTGAATATCCTATGCATAAACATAATTATATTGAGCTAATGTATGTGTATGGTGGCAGTATGACGCATATCATTAATGAGCAACAGATAACAATTTATGAACCACAAATCAATAATTCCTTAGAGCAAAAGTTGTTAGTCGGTTTATTGTTAACGGAATTGATGAAACATCCAGAATATATTGAAACCTATCAGGCTAATAGTTATGAGAAATTAATCAGTAGTACAATTTTAAAGTATATAGCATGCTCTTATCAAGAAGGGTCTTTGGCTGTATTATCAGGCCAGTTACATTTACCAGATTATAAAGTTTGTAAAATCATAAAGAAACAAACAGGTCAAACATTTAAGCAATTGGTTCAAAATGAACGATTAAAAAACGCAGTTCATTTATTAAAGTCAACGCATCTACCTGTGACTGATATTATGCTAGAAGTAGGGTATGAGAATATGACTTATTTTTATAAGATATTTAAAAATGAGTTTCAAATGACACCACATGTTTATAGAGAAAAATATTCTTCTTTTGCAAAATAGGATAATCTTATAGACAAAAAGCGATATATTTTGTAAGTGTTTTCTTTGATAAGATAAATGTGTCGACAAACAAAAATTATTAAGGGAGATTGAAATTATGGAAAAATTAGAAAAAATTCTTTCACCTATGGCGAATTACTTAAATAACAACAAAGTGATTCAAGCCATATCAAAAGGTATTATGTCAACGATGGCTGCTCTTATGGTAGGGGCTGCAGGCTCAATCCTATTAAACTTACCAATCGATGCTTATCAGTCATTTATTACAAGTTGTGGATTAAACAATGTTTTTAATACATTGGTAAACGTCACAACAAATATGTTGGCTTTGTATACTGCGTTCACAATTGCTTATGCTTATACAGCACAGACAAAACATGATCCACTTGTTGCTGGATTGTTATCACTATTAGGTTTCTTTATTGTGACACCAATGGTGACAACTGGTGAAGGTTATGCAGCAGTGACGAACTTAC
The DNA here is from genome assembly GCF_984815275.1 of Coprobacillus sp. Lineage (NCBI taxonomy): Bacteria > Bacillati > Bacillota > Erysipelotrichia > Erysipelotrichales > Coprobacillaceae > Coprobacillus > Coprobacillus sp. The sequence continues at coordinate 18,417 of NZ_CFJNYH010000024.1, read as the reverse complement.
CATTAAGCTGGTTAGGAGCAAAGGGAATCTTTGTCTCTATGTTTGTAGCCATTATAACATCACTTATTTTTATCAAGTTATCTGATAAAGGCCTAATTATTAAGATGCCTGAAGGCGTACCTGAATTTGTTTCTAAATCATTTACAGGAATTATTCCAGGTCTTGTTGTGGGAGCAGTCTTTTCGACACTTTCATTTCTTGCAGCACAAACATCTTATGGAGATGTTCATAATGTTGTTTATACATTAATTGGTCAACCATTAAATGGGATTGGAAATAGTGTATGGACTGGTTGTTTGATTTATACTTTATCTGGTTTATGTTGGTTCTTAGGAATTCATGGAATTGCAGTTGTCAGTGCAATTATGCCCATTTGGATGGCAGCAGATGCAGCCAACTTAGCCGCAACTTCTGCAGGACAAGTTGCCCCTAATATTATTACATATCAATGGATTAATGCTGTTTCTTCACCAGGTGGTGCAGGAGCAACAATTGGTTTAGTTATTTGTATACTTCTCTTTGCAAAAAGTAAGAGATATAAAACTTTTGGGAAAGTGGCAACGATTCCTTCAATAGTCAATATTAATGAACCTGTTGTCTTTGGTATGCCATGTATGTTAAATACATTATTATTTGTACCATTTGTGTTCTTACCAGTTGTCTTTATCTTAATTGCATATTTCTTAACAACTGCAGGAATATTGCCAGTCGTATCTGGTATTGGAGCACCGTCAGGAACGCCATTAATTCTCAGTGGATTTATTTGTGGAGGATGGCAAATGGCTACATTCCAAATTTGTGCAACAATTGTATCAACACTTGTGTATTTTCCATTCTTTAAAATACTAGATAAACAAGCATGTCAAGAAGAACAAACTGAAGGAAATGTATAATACATTTCCTTTTCTAAGTAGAGGTGATCTTATGAAAAGAGTAATAGAGAATTTAGAAAATAAAAATGAACATTATCTTTATCCGTTCTTTTGGCAAAAAGGACAATCAAATGAGAAATTAAAAGAATATATAGATCAAATGCGAGAACAGGGTATTTATAATATATGTATTGAATCAAGGCCACATCCTGAATTCTTAGAAGAGGGTTGGTGGAATACAATGGACTTTCTTATTCAAGAAGCTAAGAAAAATGATATGAAAATATGGATATTAGATGATGCGAAGTTTCCAACAGGATATGCCAATGGAAAAGTACCAAATCATTTAAAGAAAACATATCTTGATTATTATCGCTTTGATCTTGTTGGACCCAATCCTTATGCAGAGATGAACTTAAGTCTATTTTGTGATATGCGAGAAGCTATGAAAGATAAAAGACATCAGCATGATCAGTTTTTTAAAGCTATTCTTGTAGAAAAAGATATGTTATTACAAGAGGGATTAAAAGAAGACACAGCAATTGATGTGAGTGAGGGATTTAAAGATCATATCTTACATCTCAATTTAGAAAATAAACATTATAGTTTATTTGTGTTCTATACAACAATATGTGGAGAAGAAGCCACTCAAGATTATTTAGACCCAATGAATAAAGAAGCAACACAAATCTTAATCAATGAAGTTTATGAAAAACATTATACTCATTATAAAGATCAATTTGGTAAAACAATTATTGGATTCTTCTCTGATGAACCAAGGTTTGGAAATATCAAAGGGACAACTGCTTCTATTGGTAGAGAAAAGATGTCATTACCTTGGAATGATGAAGTTTATCAAAAACTACAAAATATCAAAGGTTATCAAGATACAGATTTAATCTTTTTATTCACATCAAAGAGTACAAAAGCAAGTCAAATAAGATTTAATTATATGAATATAGTCAGCCAATTATATAGTGAAAATTTCTCTCAATATATTGGAGATTGGTGTTCTCAGCATCACGTTGATTATGTTGGTCATACAATTGAAGATAATGGTGCTCATGCAAGGTTAGGATATGGAGCTGGACACTTCTTTAGAGCAATGGCTGGTCAGAGTATGGCTGGTATTGATATTATTGGTGGTCAAGTCATCCCTGGTATGGATTATCAACATGATGCTTTTAGCACAGGGGGTAGCAATGGTGAATTTTATCACTACGCTTTGGTTAAACTTGGTGCTTCACTCGCAAAATTAGATCCAAGTAAACAAGGAAAACTGATGTGTGAAGCTTTTGGTGCTTATGGCTGGGTAGAAGGATTAAAGATGATGAAATGGATAACTGATCATATGCTGAGTCATGGAGTGAATGTTATTGTTCCTCATGCATTTGATCCAGCAGACTTCCCAGACTGGGACTGTCCTCCCCATTTCTATGCACATGGAAACAATCCACAATATCCATACTTCCATAAATGGTCTTTATATGCTGATAGGTTATGTCATCTCTTCAGTGGAGGATATCATAAAGCAAGTGTTGGCGTTCTTTACCATGCCTTTGCTGAATGGTCTGGCGATTATATGCCTATCGAAAAAGTCTTAAAAGAGTTACAACAACGTCAAATTTCATGTGATATTATAAGTGAAGATTATTTAAATGATACAACAATTTCAAATCATCAGTACTGTATTAATGGATATCATTATGATGTATTGGTTATCCCTTATGCACAAAGATTACCTCAATTATTAATAGAAAAATTAAAGGAATTATCACAAAGTATAAAAGTCATTTTTATTAATGACTACCCAGAAAATATGAGTTCAGGAGAAATGATTTCTCTCTCTTGTTTATCAGAAGAATTAAAAGATTATTCAGTTGTGAAAACATCTTCTTTTGAAAAAGACTTAGTTGTCTATTCTTATCAACAAGCTGATGGAATTATTTATATGTTTTATAATGAAAACATAACAGATTCTATTCATTCAACAGTGACTCTGCATGATGCTAATTATATGATATATGATGCTTATCAAAACAAATCATACAGTTTAAACGGAAATAAAGTGGATGGTGGTTTTGAATTTACATTAACTTTGCATCCATATCAATCTCTTGTATTGGTGAATGGGCAATGTTATGATAAAATATATACAAAGAGTTCTACTCAATTAAAGAATATTGATAAAGTGAAAGTTTCATTCAGAGAATATAATCAAAAAGATTATAGTCAACCAATAGATATGTCTTTAGATCATTATCTTGGATATGATTATCCAAGATTCTCAGGCAATATTAAATATGCATTTGATATTGATTGTCAGGATAAAGATATGATTTTGGTATTAAGAGAAGCTTATGAAATTGTTGAATTGATTGTTAATGGTGAAAGTGTAGAAACATTAATCACACCACCATATGAATATGATTTGTCAACTTGTTTGAATTTAGGGATGAATCATATTGAATTGATTGCAACAAATAATTTATCAAGAAATCAAAGAGATACATTCTCTAGACATTTAGCATTAGAACCTTTAGGTATTATTGGAAGTATTGAACTATATAAGAAGGAGGAAGATTAATGGGATTTCCAAAAGATTTTTTATGGGGTGGTGCAACTGCCGCTAACCAATGTGAAGGTGGTTTTGATAAAGGTGGAAGAGGCCTAGCGAATGTGGATATTACACCACATGGCAAAAACAGATTTCCAGTGATGTTAGGACTAGATCATAGTTTAGATTTTCATGAAGGAGAATTTTATCCAGCAAAAGAAGGTATAGATTTTTATACGCATTATAAAGAAGATATTCAATTATTTGGAGAAATGGGATTTAAGACTTATAGAATGTCATTAGCTTGGTCTCGCATCTTTCCAAATGGAGATGAATTAGAACCTAATGAAGAAGGTTTGAAATTCTATGAAGATGTGTTTAAAGAATGTCATAAATATGGGATTGAACCATTAGTGACAATTACTCATTTTGATTGTCCAATCCATTTGATTAAAGAATATGGTGGCTGGAAAAATAGAAAATTGATTGAGTTCTATGAAAGATTATGTCGTACAATCTTTACAAGATATAAAGGATTAGTCAAATATTGGTTAACATTTAATGAAATTAATATGATTTTACATTTACCATTTATGGGTGCAGGGTTACTTATTGAAGATAAAGAAACAGCATTAAAAGATAAGTACCAAGCGATTCATCACGAATTAGTCGCTAGTGCTTTAGCAACCAAGATTGCTCATGAAATTGATCCTGATAATAAAGTGGGGTGTATGTTAGCAGCTGGTAATACATATCCATATACATGCAATCCTGATGATGTATGGAAGTCAATTCAAATTGATAGGGAAGGATATTTCTTTATTGATGTTCAAGCAAGAGGATATTATCCCCGTTATGCACTGAAACAAATGGAAAGAGAAGGGACAATGCCTATAATGGAAGATGGTGATCAAGAGTTGTTAAAAGATAATACTGTTGATTTTATCTCATTTAGTTATTATTCTTCTCGTTGTACAAGTGCTGATCCTGATATGAATAAACAAACAGAAGGCAATGTTTTTGCGACTTTAAAGAACCCATATTTAAAAGCCAGTGAATGGGGTTGGCAAATTGATCCATTAGGTTTAAGAATTACTTTAAATAGTATTTATGACCGTTATCAAAAGCCTTTATTTATTGTAGAAAATGGCTTAGGTGCCAAAGATGAACTTATTGACAATACTGTTGAAGATGATTATCGTATTGATTATTTAAGACAGCATATTCAAGCTATGAGTGATGCGATTGAAATTGATGGTGTTGAACTTTGGGGTTATACAACATGGGGATGTATTGATCTTGTATCAGCATCAACTGGTGAAATGAGTAAACGTTATGGATTTATTTACGTAGATAGAGATGATCAAGGAAACGGAACAAATAAACGTTATAAGAAAAAATCATTTGATTGGTATAAGAAAGTGATTGCAAGTAACGGTGAAGATTTAGATTAATCAATGATATAGTTTTAAATTTATATTGACATATACTAGTGATAGATATACAATAATATTGTCAATAAGGTTTGTTACTCTCTGAGGCTTTTCCTTAAACACGATTTGTGTTTTAGGTGCTCAGAGAGTTTTTTAATTAATTAAGAGGTGAAAATATGTTTAATATAAAAAGAAAAAATAAAAATGAAGAAACAATCTACTCTCCAGCTATTGGTAAAGTCATTCCAATAAGTGAAGTCAATGATGCAATGTTTGCTGATAAATTATTGGGTGATGGAGTAGGAATTATTTTAGAAGATGATTTGCTTTGTTCACCATGTGATGGAATTATAAGTATGATTGCAGTCACCAAACATGCGATTGGAATTACATCTACAATAGGTGCAGAGATTATTATTCATGTAGGTTTAGATACAGTTAATTTAAATGGTAAGGGGTTTGAGGTTCTTGTTAAGGAGAATCAGAAGGTTAAAGTAGGTGATCCTATACTTAAAGTAGATAGAGTGTTTATGGAATCAAAAAATATAGATTTGACAACACCAATGATTGTAACAAATTGCTTGTCTTTTAATGTTTCTATTGTTCAAGATAAGAAAAAGATTACATATAAGGATGAACTATTAACAATATTGAAATAAGAAAGTTGAGGTGAGTTATCATTATGAAAGTCATTAAAAACATTAACAATAATACATCTATTTGTTTAGATAGTAACAATCAAGAAGTTGTTGCTTTTGGAAAAGGTATAGGTTTTATTAAACCGCCATATGAGATAGATATATCTAAAGTCGAAAGAACATTCTATGATGTCAATCCAGATTTTGTTCAAATGATAAATCTTATTCCAGATAAAGTCTTTGAGCTATCTGTTAAAATAGTGAATTATGCTCAACAAAATATTGAAAAGTTAACAAATTCAAATATTATCTTTACTTTAGCAGATCATATTAACTTTGCTATAAAAAGATGTGAAGAAAAGATGGTTATAGATGTACCTGTTTATTATGATATTCAACACTTATATCCTCATGAATTTGCAGTTGGAGAGTATGCGTTAAAAGAAATTAAAAAAGTGATGAGCATTCAATTACCTAAAGAAGAGATTATTGGAATTGCTTTACATCTGATTAATGCAAAAGCAATAGTGAGTAGTTATCAAAAAAATGAAGGAAATAATGATGCTATTGAAAGTATAACTCACATTATTGAAAGTTTCTTTTCAATTACTGTAGAAAGAAAAAGTTTTAACTATTCAAGGTTTGTATCACATATTCAGTACTTATTAAAAAGAGGAAGTGAAGGACAATATATAATGTCTGATAATCAAGAGATGTTTCAAACATTAACCTCTTCTTTTCCAAGCGTGTATGAGTGTGCAAAACAAATTGATGATTATATTTTCAAGAAATTTAACTATACGTTTAATGATGAAGAAATATTATATTTAATGTTACATATAAATAGACTTTGTGCTCGTGAGGATTGTTACCAATGGGGCTTGACCTAACCACAAAAGTAAGAAATGATTACTTTTTTGTTTGGGTTTTTATTTTGTTCATTCACAATGCATTAGCGCGCATGTATTGTGTTTATATAGATTTACAAAATATAAAGGAGAGAGAAGTATGGCTAAGAAAAATTATGAAGCTTTAGCTGATGAAATTATTGAGGTTATGGGTGGAAAAGAAAATATGACTTTCTTTATTCATTGTCTTACACGTTTACGTTTTAATGTCAAAGATAAAGGTTTAATTGATAACGAAAAATTAAAAAATATAAAAGGAGTTGTTGGTAGTCAATGGCAAGGAGATCAATTTCAAATTATCATTGGTCAACATGTTGGTGATGTATACAAGGTCATCTGTCAGAAAGCTGGATTTGAGGTTAAAGAGATTATTAAGGAAGATGCTGATGTGCCAAAGAAAAAGCTAAGTATTAGTTTAATATTTGATAGTATATCAGGATGTGTAACACCTCTTCTTCCTTTAATAATAGGTGGAGGATTAATAAAGGCAGTACTGCTTATATTATTACAATTCAAATTAATCAGTGTAGAGAGTTCAACATATATGGTTTTATCCTTTACAGGAGATGCAGCCTTTTATTTCTTACCAGTATTTTTAGGGGCGACTGGCGCTAAAAAGTTTGGTGCAAATATGGGGTATGGGATGCTACTTGGAGCAACGTTAATACATCCACAATTCATCGAAGCAATAAGTAAAGGAACTGCATTATCTATCTATAACATTCCAATTCATGCAGCATCATATGCAAGTACTATATTTCCAATGATTCTCGCAACATTTGTTTTATCTTATGTAGAAAAATATATAACAAAGTTTACTCCTCAAATGTTAAAATCATTGGTTGTTCCATTGTTTACACTTTTAATTATGTTGCCATTAACATTGTGTGTTCTTGCACCAATGGGATCAGTTTTAGGGTCATATTTAAGTACAGGAATTACATGGCTTTATGATACGACTGGATTTTTAGCAGTAGGTGTTGTGTGTGGTGTTTATGTTTTCCTATGTATGACAGGAATGCATACAGCATTATTACCTATTTTATTTACAATGTTAGCAACCGTTGGTTATGAACCAATCACTGTCATCGCTAGTATGTTATATACAATCAATCAAGGTGTTGTGACTTTGGTAGTTGCTGCAAAAACAAAAGATAAGGATGTGAAATCTGAAGCATTAACATGTACAATTACTTCGTTTGTTGCAGGTATTTCAGAACCAGCATTATTTGGTTTCTCATTAAAAAATAAAAAACTTTTATACTGTTCAATGATTGGATGCTTTTGTGGTGGCATTTATGCAGGATTAATGAAAGTTTATTGTTTTGCAGTGGCTGGTACAGTAGGATTTTTGGGATTACCAGGATTTATTGGTTCTGATTCAATGAATCTTATTAATATGATTATTGCGATTGCAATTTCATGTATTGTGACTTTTGTTTTAGGAATTAAATTTGGATATCAAAATAAGGAGGAAATCAAATGTTAAAGGATAATTTTCTATGGGGTGGATCTGTTTCAAGTATGCAAACAGAAGGTGCATGGAATATAGATGGAAAGGGACCTTCAAATTATGATGTCAGAAAAATTAAGCCTGGTTTCTCAGACTGGAAAATGGCGATTGATTTTTATCATCGTTACAAAGAAGATATTAATTTATTTGCTGAAATGGGATTTAATACTTATCGCTTTTCTATTTCGTGGTCAAGAATTTTACCAACGGGAGGAGAAGAGGTAAATCAACAAGGTTTAGATTTCTATGAAAATATTGTTGATGAAATGTTATTAAAAGGAATAGAACCAATTATTTGTATGCATCATTTTGATGTCCCTCTTGAATTGGTTGAAAAATATGGTGGTTGGTGGTCTAAAGAATTTATTGAGTCATTTAAAAGATTAACAACTGCTGTGGTTGATAGATTAGGAAAAAAAGTTAAATATTGGTTCCCTATTAATGAACAAAATGCAATTATGTTTTCTTCATTTATGTTTCCAACAACTGATTTAGCTAGTAATGATATGAAAGGACGTGATCAAAGATCAACACAATCAGTACATAATGCTCATGTGGCAGGAGCATTTCTTAGATATTATGTAAAAAGAGTTAATCCTAATGCACAAGTTGGAGGAATGGTTTGTTATTCACCATTTTACCCAAATGATTGTAACCCAGTTACAATTCATAAGGCAAAACGTATTCAGGAAATGTTTATATTATCTACTTTAGATGTTATTGTTGAAGGACATTACTCAAATGAAACACTTAAGACATGGGAAAGATATGATATCATGCCTAAAATGACAGAAGAGGAACTTACATTAATTAAAGATAATCCAGCAGAATTCATTGGTTTTAGTTATTATTGTTCTCGTCTAGTTAATGAAAGCACATCAGAAGACACTAATCCAGAAGAATTAATGAAATTATTAACATCTATGATGTCAAATAATATGGAGAAAAATCCATATCTTAAGCAAAGTGAATGGTCTTGGACAATTGATGAAATAGGTTTTAGAATAGCATTAAACGATATATATCGTCGTTATAAAAAACCAATTATTATTTTAGAATGTGGAATTGGTGTTGATGAAAAACTTAATGACAATATGAGTGTTGACGATGACTATCGGATTGATTATTTTAAGAATCATTTAGTAGAAATGAAAAAAGCAATTGAGATTGATGGAGTAGACTGTTTTGGTTTTTTAACTTGGGGACCTATAGATATTTTGAGTTCACAAGGTGAAATGAAAAAACGTTATGGTTTTATATATGTTGATCGTGGTGAAACAGATTTTAAGGATATGAAGCGTTACAAGAAAAAGAGTTTTCATTGGTTTAAAAAAGTCATTGAATCTAATGGAGAAGTGCTAGATTTATAATATCTTCGTTATATAGAAAAGAGTGATAGGTAAAATGATAGTAGATATAGTTTATTCAGATAACATGGTTTTACAAAGAAATACACATAATTATATAACTGGACAATGTTTAGATAATGAGGATGTATCTATATATTTTCAAGGAACAAGGTATAGATCTCAGAGTAAGAATAATACATGGGAAATATGTTTGGATCATTTAAAAGAAGGGGGACCATATCAATTATTAATTGAGAGTCATGAATGCCAAATTATTTGGGAACATATTTATGTTGGTGATGTTTTTCTGGCAGCAGGACAATCAAACATGGAGTATCGTTTAAAAGATTCTTATTTAGGAGATGAGTATATTCATTCTCAAGAGCTAAATAATATATATTTCTTTCAAGTGCCAAGAGTAGAGTATAGAGAAAAAGGACAATCATATCCTCGTTTTGAAAAACCTCATTGGAAGGAAGCAAACCCAACAACATCAGGAAATCTTTCAGCAGTCGCATATCATTTTGTAAGAACAATAAGACAATATACAGATATTCCAATTGGAATAGTTGAATGTAATAAAGGTGGTACTTCTGCGTCTTGCTGGATACCAAACAAAGAATTAGAAAAAAACATCTATTTAAAAGAGCTTTATATAGATCAATATTTTCAGGATATTCAAGATCAAAGTGATGAAGATGAAAATAGAAAAATAGATGAATTCAAACAAAGTCTACAGTTATACATGCAAAAAGTTCAATCATATAAAAATAACCATCCAGACCACAGTATGAGTGAAATAAAAAAAGCAGTAGGCCACACTCCTTGGCCAGGTCCAAAGGGTAAGAAAGATTTTGGAAGGCCAGGTGGATTGTATGAAACAATGTTTTCAGTTATCAAAACATATTCATTTGCATCAGTATTGTGGTATCAAGGAGAAGAAGATGTTAAATATGCAGAATATTATGATATTTTATTAACTTTACTTATTCATAAATGGAGAAGTGATTTAAGGAATAATCATTTACCATTCTTCTGTGTACAGTTACCTAATTATAATGATGAGAAATATGATAAGTGGCCAATATTAAGAGAAAAACAAGCATTAGTAAGTGAAAAAGTCAAAGATGTACATTTAATTGTTTCAATAGATTGTGGAGAAGAATTTAATATCCATCCTATTCATAAAGAAGTGATAGGTCAAAGACTAGGAAAATCTGTTCTTTTACACTATTATAATTATTCTATTCAGGGTGATGCTCCTACAATTATTTCAATAGAATACATTGATTCAAAATTATATATAAAGTATAATCAAAATCTCTATTATAAGGGAGAGAATATACAGGAATTTGAAATTGAAAATCATCTTGTAAGAAAACCTATTTATCCAGAATTAAAAGATGGTACTTTAATATTCGGTATAGATCAAGATTGTACGCAACTGTTATATGCCTATAAAAATTACCCAATAACTAATTTATATGGTATTAATGAAATTCCTATTGCACCATTTCGTATCACTATTAATAAAAATGTTTAAATCAGCAAAAGCACTGTATTATAAGTTGATAAATGCAAAATAGGACAATATATTAAACAACTCAGGACATTTGAAACTGGGTTGTTTTTTTGTATGATGAGATTGTAGAAAAGAGGTGGGAAGATGAGATATTATCTCGCAATAGATATTGGAGCATCAAGTGGTAGACATATGTTGTGTTCTTTGCAAAACAATCAAATATATCTAGAAGAAATCTATCGATTTGAAAATCATGTTGAATTGAAAAATGGTCATTACTATTGGAATATAGATTATTTATTTGGAGAAGTTGTCGCAGGGATTAAAGAATGTGTCAAACACAATAAGATACCAACAACACTAGGAATTGATACATGGGCAGTAGATTATGTGTTGTTAGATGAGTTAGGACATCGTATTGATGATGTTTATGCTTATAGAGATAACAGAGTGGATAGCTTTATCAAACCAGATAAAATAGAAGAGTTATATATGAAAACAGGAGTTCAGTATCAAAAGTTTAATACGATTTATCAGCTTGCAAGTGATGATGAATTAAGAAAAACCAGAACTCTTGATTTTCTCATGATACCTGATTATCTCAATTATTTATTAACTGGAAAAAAGGTCAATGAGTATACCAATATGTCAACAACACAACTCTTAGATATTCAAACCAGCAAGTTATCAAAAGAGTTATTAGACTTTTGTCAAACTGATGTTGAGATTTTTCAAGATATTGTGATGCCTGGAACATCATTAGGTTCACTATCAAAAGATATGAGAAAAGTGATTGGAGCTGATATAGAAGTCATTGTACCTTGTACTCATGATACGGGTAGTGCTTATATGGCAGCAATTGAAGACAAGAGTATTATTTTGAGTTCAGGAACATGGTCATTATTAGGAATTGAAACAATGCAACCCATTGTGACTTTAGAATCAATGAATGCCAACTTTACCAATGAGGGGGGGTATCAGCAACGTTATCGCTTTTTAAAAAATATCATGGGACTATGGATTATTCAGGAAGTTTCAAGAAATCTTGATGAGAAATATAGCTTTGCAAAGTTAGTGGAATTGGCAAGACAAGATCAATTTGCTGGGATTTTTGATGTCAATGATGAACGTTTCTTAAAACCTGAGAGTATGATTTTTGAAATTAAGCAATACTTTCAAGAAAGACATGAAACACCTCCTCAAACAGTTGGGCAGATCGCTTCTTGTGTTTATCATTCATTGGCATATGGTTATAAAAAAGCCATTGAGGAATTAGAGATGATAACTAAACAAACTTATCCAGTTATTAATATTATTGGCGGGGGATGTCAAAATCAATTATTGAATGAAATGATTGCTGAAATGACTGGAAAAAAGGTTGTTGCTGGACCTGTAGAAGCGACAGCACTGGGAAATATTCTGGCACAATTGATACAGCAAAAAGTTGTTAATGATTTATGTGAGGGGAGAGCATTGATTAAAAAATCATTTGAGATGAAAGAATATAAAGGAGAATAATATGAATCAAAGATTTGAAGAAGCCAAAACAATTTATAAAAAATTAGGTATTGATGTAGATGAAGCATTAAAACAATTACAAACATTTCCTGTCTCTATGCATTGTTGGCAAGGTGATGACGTTGTGGGATTTGATGGAGCAGGAGCTTTGTCTGGTGGGATTCAAACAACAGGAAATTATCCAGGGAAAGCAAGAAATTATCAGGAGTTAATGAATGATATTGATGAAGTTTTAAAATTAGTACCAGGAACAAAACGTATTAATCTTCATGCATCTTATGCCATCTTTGAAGAGGGGGAAAAGGTTGATAGAAATGCAATTGAACCTCGTCACTTTGCAAAATGGGTTGAATTTGCAAAGGCAAGAAATTTAGGATTGGATTTCAATCCAACGATTTTCTCTCACCCTCTTGCTGAAGGATTAACACTTTCTTCGCCTGATCAAAAGATAAGAGAGTTTTGGATTGAACACTGTCAGGCATGTATTCGTATTAGTGAATATTTTGCTGATGAATTAGGAACACCTTGCTTAATGAATATTTGGATTCCTGATGGTCTTAAGGATATTCCTGGTGATCGTTTGACACCAAGAAAAAGATTTATGGAATCTTTAAATGAGATACTTTCTATCAATTATGATAAAAATAAGGTTCTTGTGTGTTTAGAATCAAAAGTCTTTGGAATTGGAATGGAATCATATACAGTTGGTTCAAGTGAATTTACAATGAATTATGCCAAAACAAGAGATATTTTACCATTGATGGATAATGGTCATTATCATCCTACAGAAGTTGTTTCAGATAAATTATCGGCTATGTTATTATTCCATGATAAAGTTGCATTGCATGTGACAAGACCCGTTCGCTGGGATAGTGATCATGTTGTTTTATTTGATGATGAAACAAAAGAAATTGCGAAAGAAATTGTCAGAAATAATGCAATGGATAGAGTTTTGGTTGGTTTGGATTTCTTTGATGCAAGTATCAATAGAGTAGCAGCGTGGACAGTTGGTATGAGAAATATGCAAAAAGCGATGTTATATGCTTTGCTTCAGCCTTATGAAATGTTAAAAGAAGCTCAAGATCAAGGTGACTTTACACAAATCATGGTTATCAATGAAGAATTGAAAACCTATCCATTCAATGATATTTGGGATTATTATTGTGAAATCAATCAGGTTCCAGTAAGAGAAATTTGGTATGATGAAGTGAAAAAATATGAAACAGAAGTTTTAACAAAGCGAGGATAATCGAATGAATATATTAGAACAAGAATTTATCAAAGGATTTATCAGAATGTGTAGTGATGGGTTTGCGCAAGGATGGCATGAACGTAATGGCGGCAATTTAACATATCGTATGAAAGATGAAGAAGTGAAGTATGTTCAATCCGTGTTTTCTTATCACCGTAGCTGGGAAGATATAGGAACAGAAGTTCCTGAACTTGCGAACGAATATTTCTTAGCCACAGGTTCTGGAAAATATTTTAGAAATGTAGAGTTAGATCCTGAAGCGAATATAGGCATTGTTGAAATTGATAAAACAGGAACAAAGTATCGTGTTGTTTGGGGACTGATTCATGAGGCAGTTCCAACCAGTGAATTACCAACACATTTGATGAACCACGCTATTAAGAAGATGGTTACTGATAATCAGCATCGTGTCATTTATCATTGTCATTCAACGAATGTCATTGCATTAACATTTGTTTTACCGCTCAAAGATGAAATCTTTACAAGAGAGTTATGGGAAATGGCAACAGAATGTCCAGTTGTATTTCCAGCAGGTGTAGGTGTTGTGCCTTGGATGGTACCGGGTGGTAGAGAGATTGCTGTTGCAACAAGTAAGTTAATGAAAGATTATGATGTGGCAATCTGGGCACATCATGGAATATTCTGTTCAGGTTCGGATTTTGATACCACATTTGGTCTTGCACATACTGTAGAAAAATCAGCTGAGATATTGGTGAAAATGTTATCAATGTCACCAAAGAAATTACAAACTATTCAAACAGATGAATTGAGGTCTTTGGCAGATGCTTTTCATGTGACGTTACCTGAAAAATTTTTGTATGAGAAATAAATAATATTTGAAAGTGTTCTTTTTTCCTCCCCAAATGAAGAGACTTATAAAATGAAAGACAAAAATATTCAGTGTAAAGGAATTTATGACTGAAAAATAGGTGACTCAGAATAATCAAAAGAAATCAGTAGATACTTGTATTGTCATCAGTATTATGCTAAAATACTATTGATGAAACTATAGTTTTGAAACATAGAGTTCAAAACGAAAAGCCAAGGGTCTAATCCAATACCCCTTGGCTTTTCTTCTAGGCTTGTCATCAGTCATGTCTATTATCAAGCCATTTGCAAAGAAAGTAAACGACTAACCCTGCTGTGATAGAGACAATGAATTAAACTATAGTTTCAATTAACATAAAGTTCACCTCCTTTCAAAGGGAGGAACTGATAACACTTCTATTGTATCATGAAACAAGAGGTTATGCGTCTCAATTTTATCTCATGTTTTTCTCAAAAAAAAGACCATTAGGTCTTAAAAATAACAATGAATTCCTTTCTCTAAAAAGACTTTCTGGTAATCTTTTAAGTCTTCTGGATGAAAGGCTTTTTTATTTTTATATAAATAATCTCGATTTAACATTTCATATTTTCTTTCACCAAATTGATGAAAAGGTAATAACTGAACTTTTTGAATACCCATATTTAAAAATAAATTGGCTATGCCTTCAGCATCAGTTAAGCTATCATTAAAATCTGGGATAACTGGGATACGAGGTAAAACATTGATTTGATTTTCAATAGCCCATTTGAGATTAGAAAGAATCAGCTTGTTATGCACAGCAGTGCCCTGAAAATGTTTTTCACTATCATAATGTTTAACATCAAAGAGAAGTAAATCAAATAAGGGAGCAAGTTCTTGAAATATGTCAGATTGGATATAACCAGTTGTTTCAATTGCAACATGAATATTATGTTTTTTTAATTCAGTTATCAAGGCTTTGACAAACACTGGCTGACTCATTCCTTCACCGCCAGAAATTGTGACACCACCATCTGATTCTTCATAGAAATCTTGATCTTGCAAACAGACTCTGACAACTTCATCAACATCTTTGTACTCGCCTTCATGTGATAATGCTTGCTGATAGCAGTTGTGAACACATTGTAAGCAACCAACACATTTATTAAAATGAATATGAATATGATTGTTTTTATTTTCAATCGCTTTTTGAGGACAAGAATTCACACAGTTCAGACAATGTACGCATTTTTGTTCATCATATAAGATCTGTACTTTTTCTAATTGTGATTCAGGGTTAGAGCACCATAGGCATTGTAAAGGACAACCCTTTAGAAAGACAGTTGTTCGAATACCAGGACCATCGTGAATACTAAATTTTTGAATATTAAAAATATTACCTTTTACCATATCTCTTCTCCTCCATTGTCTTTATATTATCATATGTTTATAAAATAGTAAATATAATATTTCAAATGAAAGTTAATATAATTAGAAATGAAATATGAATTGACATTGTATAAAACTATTGTTATTATATATTTGAAAATGAAATGATGTTAAGTTTCAAATGAAATAAAGTGGAGGAAAACTATGAAAAATGTTGAGCATTTTGGTGACTTGACACCAAGAATGAATGATTTTAGAGAGAAAGTTTTAGAGAAGAAGCCTTATATTTGTGCTGAAAGAGCCTTATTGGTTACTGAAACTTATAAGGAACATCAAAATCAGCCAGCTGTAATGAAACGTGCATTGATGTTAAAGAATATCTTAGAAAAGATGTCTATCTATATTGAGGATGAAACATTGATTGTTGGAAATCAGGCATCTTCAAATAAAGATGCACCAATCTTCCCAGAATATACATTAGAATTTGTTATTAATGAATTAGATAAATTTGAAAAACGTGATGGTGATGTTTTCTATATTACTGAGGAAACTAAAGAAGCATTACGTTCTATTGCTCCATTTTGGGAAAATAATAATTTAAGAGCTAGAGGTGATGCTTTACTTCCTGATGAAGTTAAGGATATTATGTCAACTGGTTTATTAGGCATGGAAGGGAAATTAAATTCTGGTGATGCTCATTTGGCTGTTGATTACCAAACCGTTTTACAAATCGGTTTAAAAGGTTATGAAGAAAGAGTTAAAAAACTAAAATCTGAATTAGATTTATGCAAACCTGAAAGTATTGATAAATATGTTTTTTACAAGGCTGTACTGACTGTCATTGAAGCTGTGAAAACATATGCTCATAGGTTTAGTGTATTGGCAAAAGAATTGGCCAAAAAGGCAGAAAGATCTAGGAAAGATGAATTGTTAGAAATTTCTAGAATCTGTAATAAGGTCCCTTATGAACCAGCTGAAACATTCTATGAAGCGATTCAATCTACATGGTTTATTCAATTGATTTTACAGATTGAGTCTAATGGTCATTCATTATCTTATGGACGATTTGATCAATATGTTTATCCTTATTTACAACATGATTTAGATCAAGGAATAATCACTGAAGATATGGCAGTAGAATTATTAACAAATTTATGGATTAAGACATTAACTATTAATAAGGTTCGTTCTCAGGCACATACTTTTAGTAGTGCTGGAAGCCCAATGTATCAAAATGTAACAATTGGTGGTCAAACATCTGATAAGAAATGTGCAGTTAATAAGTTATCCTATCTCGTTTTGAAATCAGTTGCCCAGACTAGACTCCCTCAACCAAATTTAACAGTTAGATACTATAATGGAATGCCAAAAGAATTCTTAGATGAAGCAGTTGAAGTCATGAAACTAGGAACAGGAATGCCAGCATTTAATAATGATGAAATTATTATTCCTTCATTTATGAATTTAGGGGTTAAAGAAGAAGATGCATATAATTATTCAGCTATTGGATGTGTTGAAACAGCTGTACCTGGAAAATGGGGATATCGCTGTACAGGTATGTCATATTTGAATTTTCCTAGAATTTTACTTTGTGTGATGAATGATGGAGTGGACTTAACAACAGGAAAGAGATTTGTTGAAGGCAGTGGACATTTTAAAGATATGAAATCTTTTGAAGAATTACAGGCAGCTTGGGATAAAGCGATTAGAGAATTGACAAGAGTTTCTGTTATTGTTGAAAATGCTGTCGATATTGCTGGAGAAAGAGAAATTCCAGATATCTTATGTTCAGCTTTAACACAGGACTGCATTGGTCGAGGAAAGACAATTAAAGAAGGTGGCGCAATCTATGATTTTATTTCTGGTTTACAGATTGGAATTGCTAATATGGCAGATAGTTTGGCAGCTATCAAGAAATTGGTCTATGAAGAAAAGAAAATTACACCTGAACAGTTATGGAATGCTCTGCAAAATGACTTTGAAGGTGTTGAAAATGAAAAAATTCAAAAGATGTTAATCAATGATGTTCCTAAATATGGAAACGATGATGATTATGTTGATCAATTGGTTGTTGATGCTTATAACTCATATATAGAAGAAATGAAAAAATATCCAAATACAAGATATCAAAGAGGACCTATTGGTGGTATTCGCTATGCTGGGACATCTTCGATTTCAGCAAATGTTGGACAAGGGTTAGGCACAATGGCAACACCAGATGGTCGTAAGGCCCATACTCCACTTGCTGAAGGTTGTTCACCTGCTCATGCAATGGACAAGTGTGGACCAACCGCTGTCTTTAAGTCTGTTTCAAAACTACCAACTCATGAAATTACTGGAGGGGTATTACTCAATCAGAAGGTGACACCAACAATGCTTTCAACTGAAGAAAATAAAATGAAATTAGAGATGATGATAAAAACATTCTTTAATAGATTACACGGATATCATGTTCAATATAATGTCGTTGATAGAGAAACATTATTAGATGCTCAGGCACATCCAGAAAAACATCGTGATTTAATTGTCCGTGTTGCTGGATACTCAGCATTCTTTAACGTTTTATCAAAAGCAACACAAGATGATATTATTGAAAGAACTGAACAAACTTTATAAGAGGAGATAAGAGAAATGGAATTTATTATTGATACAGTTGATTTAGAAGAAATTAAGGATGCA
>NZ_CFJNYH010000023.1:0-58206 GCF_984815275.1 Coprobacillus sp. | reverse complement strand
GGAATCCCTATTTTTCAATAGTTATTCCTTTATCCTCCACTCTTGACACAGAGCCCTTCTTTTCAAACATCCACTTATTTCTCGACACCCAATTTGGGCGAAATAAGTTTTATGTCGGCTCTACATAATCATAACAGAAATCAAATAATTGTCAATCTTTAATTATATGGATGAGTCCTTAAAAGTTCTCTCATTTCTTTTTCCCCATCTTCTTTTAATAAAGATGAATAATTAAACAAACTATAACCTTTATATCCATTATTAGACAATATTTGAACTTGTTCAGATATATTTGATGATGACAAAGTCCAGCCTTTATCCAAATCCAATTCTTCTCCAGATTGATAGAGTGCCAATCCTGCATATAACATAACCGTCTTTTGACGTTTTAATCCAGCATACAGTTCAATACGATCTGTAAACATCCTTGTTTTTCCATCTGGTCCATACTGATCACTCCAGTAAACCTGAGGCATTATATAATCAACATATCCATCTTCCTTGAGCCATGTATCTACATCTGCCCCTTCATTAACACAATTCTCATAATTTCCTTGTGGGCTAATACCAAAAACAATATTTGAATTAATAGACTTAATACTTTGATAGACATCTTGTATAAGCATGTTTACGTTATCCATACGTTGCCCTTGTGTCGTTTCACCATGTGTACCTTCAATATAAAAGTAATCATCAAAATGAATACCATCTACTTCATAGTTTTCAACAATCTCTTTCACACCAGCAATTATATAATCTCTAACGTCCTGACTTTCAGGATTAAATATATATTTATACGTTGCATACCCAATACTTTGTTTGGTATCTTCTAACCATGATTTTTTTGATGACAATTCCATGAAATTTTGATAAGTATTTTTATTTAAAGATATACGATAGGGATTTATCCAAGCTTCAATTGATATCCCTTTTTTATGTGCTAATTTAATCATTTCTTCTAGAGGATCAAAAGACAATGAAGAGCGATGACAAATGACTTTTGATATTGGATAAATTTTAGATTGATATAATGCATCAGCAAATGGCCTGACCTGAACAATAATTGTATTATTTTTATAGTTATCTACAACCCTTAATGCTTCTGAGAAATCTTCTATAAAAGCATCTCTTGATTCATATGAAAACTTAGCTAGATCAGAATAAGAAAACCAAACTGCTCGTTTATCTAAAGAGGATAATGAACATGTTGGTCTAGGAAACAAAAAGTAAACAATAAAACATACACATAGCAAAACAACAATGACTAAAAAACTATGTTTTGTATTTTTCTTCACAACATCACCCCTTTAATCATATTCATTAAATATCTCTTAAGTCCTCAGGAGTGGTAATTTTTATATTTTCATAATCACTAACAATGGCATATACCTTAACATCACTAAATTTTTCAACCATTTGAGCATCATCAGTTGCTTGATATTCTTCTAGAATTCCTTGTGAATATGCATCAACAATCACATCTCTATGAAAAGCTTGAGGCGTTTGCGCCTGCATTAATTCAGAACGCTTTAAAGTCTCAACAACTTTCCCATTGACAACTTTTTTAATTGTATCTTTACAAGGAACCATAAGTAAACAGGCACTGTGCACTTTTAAACATTCTAATAAAGCATCAATATGTTTTCTTTTTACAAATGGTCTTGCCCCATCATGTATAAGAACATAATCACCTTTTGTCTTCTTCAATCCTTCATACACACTATCTTGTCTTTCCTGTCCTCCATCAGCAAATTCAATACGTGAATCTTTTGATAGTCTCTCAAACAGTTTTCTTTCAAAAGGCTGTGTAACAACAATAATTTGACCACATTTTGAATCATGAATAAAATTCTCCAAAGTCATTTCATAAACTGTTTTTCCATTAAACTCATAAAGCATTTTATTATAATCTAAACCTGTTCTTGTGCCTTTTCCAGCACATAAAATAATGACACTATACATATATTCCACCCACCTTTTTTATATTATACAATCCCATTTCTTAAAAAGATAGCCAAAATAATAAATATTACCTTATCTAAATTCTAAAGAATATTTTTTTGATATGTAAAAAAGA
This sequence comes from Coprobacillus sp., assembly GCF_984815275.1. Classification (NCBI taxonomy): domain Bacteria; kingdom Bacillati; phylum Bacillota; class Erysipelotrichia; order Erysipelotrichales; family Coprobacillaceae; genus Coprobacillus; species Coprobacillus sp. Next base: position 56,129 of record NZ_CFJNYH010000023.1, on the reverse strand, counting down.
CAATACATCCACATATCAATAATGGTCCAACAAAAAAAGTTATCAACATTATAATAAAATCAAATTTCATCAGATTATGAATATATAGTGAAAACAATATATTTCCAATATAAATCAAACAAACAGCCATCAATATTCCAAAAAAAACAATAACTTCTTTTCTAATAATAGAAAGAAGAGGTTTTCGTTCATAACCAATCCGAGATAATGTTAAAAAAACATTCTTTCTTCCAAGTATTTCTACTAAAAATCTAAAAACTACTGTTAATGATAATAAACAATGAATAACAACATAAGATACAAAACATAAAACAACAGTCATAGAATCAGATAAATTGGAAACGAGCAATGTAATTATAAGAATTGTACTCATGATAAAAAGAATTAAATTCTTCTTCATGAAAACAAGATCTCTTCTCATAAAACCAATGTAAACTGTTTTTTCTGAATAATCAATATGATTCATAATATATTGATCTAAAAATGGAATCAGCATTTTACTCCACAAACCATAAAGACCAATCATTCCTATAACAGAGAAAAGAATCATTGCTGTTGGTTCATTTCCATAGATATAAAACAAACAAATAGGTAATAAAAACATGATTGAATAGAGATATTTTGTAAATTTGATATCAAAATGAAAAGGAAAGGCAGGTTTTAAGCCATCGACCATAACATCTCCTACCAAGAGATTTCGTATTGAACTTCGATATGCATATCCAACATTGAGAATTGTACACCATATCACAACAAATAAAAGGATAACAATCGTCACAAGAATACCCTGTTGATTAAAACTCAAAATTGTTGTGATTTGTAACATATCTAATATAAAATTATTAATAAACATCATAGATAATATTGCCAAAGCAATACCAATTGGTACAGCACAGAAAAAAATAAACAATGTTGATGAAAGTAAATATCCTGTAATTTGTAAAAATGTTGCGCCACTAACCAAACGTATAGCCATTTGTTTCGACTTTTTCTTCACATAGAAATCATTTGCAAAAAAGATAACAATCATACATATTGTCATGACAAAGACACATAAATACGTAATGACATCATTTCTACTATTGATAAAAGTCATTCCAACTGCTTCAGAACAAGCGACATTAAAAAAAATAAAAATAAACATTGTCGTTAAAACAAAAGTTATCCAATAAAATAATGACCTTGAAAAATTCTCATGAATACCACGCCATGCAAGTTTAATCATGATGCTTCTCAAATAACTTTCTTGATTCTAATGAATTGATATCTACAATTTTCTGGAAGTATTCATCTTGAGATAATTCTTGGCGTTGAAGCGTTTCAGCAATATGTCCATCTTTAATGTAAACAAATCGCGAAGAATAAGAAGCAATCATAGGATCATGTGAAACCATAATAATAGTCACTCCATCTTGTTCATTTAAACTTTTCAATGTCATTAAAAGCTCATGAGAGTTGACACTATCTAAGTTTCCTGTTGGTTCATCAGCAATAATTATTTTTGGCTGCGCAATTAATGCTCTACATATAGCTGCACGTTGTCTTTGTCCTCCTGAACATTCATAAGGATACTTCTTTAATAAATGTTCTATCCCCATATTCTTAGCCATATCATGGACACGCTCAAAAATATCTTCTTTAGATATCTTGGCAAGTGATAATGGCATTGAGATATTTTCAAACAGTGTATGAGTATCTAGCAGATTAAAATCCTGAAAAACAAATCCTAAATTTTGATATCGGAAACGTCCTATTTCTTGAGCGGACATTTCTCTTACGTCTACCCCTTGGATACGAACACTCCCTTTGGTTGGAATATCAATAGTTGAAATATTATTAATAAATGTTGACTTTCCGCTCCCACTCGGTCCCATGATACATATAAACTCACCTGGTTCTACCTGAAAATCAAGTGCATGTAATGCCTCAAATTCATTTTGACTATGTATCCCATATATCTTAGTCAGTTTTTTGGCTTCTAGTATATATTGGCTCATCGTCATCCCTCCGTTTCATTTTTGTTTATAATTCAATACATTTTTGTAACACATTTTCAGTTTATCACTTGTGTTTCATTTTTGCAACTCATTCATTGCAAAAAAGTAAAATATATCATATAATTGAAAAGAAGGTGAAAATATGAGTCTAGACCAATACATGAAGAATATCAGAAAACAACATAATCTTTCCAAACGTGAATTTGCAAAACAACTGGGTATTTCAGCAGCCACAATTGTGAGAATTGAAAATGGTATAACAGTTTCACCATCAAAAAATTTAATTTCTAAACTCGCTTATTATCTTCAAAAAAGTGAAGTTGAAATCTTACAAGATATCCAAAGTCAACCTTTCTTTGAAAATCAGACTGCTTTTCTTTATGGAAATTATTTATATATACAGGGATGGTTTATCCAAAATCTATATAGTCACATAAATCCCAATGGTGAAAAATTACAATTTGCTATCAAAGCAACAAAAAAAAGAGAACCTCAAAATATCATGGTTGTTGACCAGATAGATTCTCTTTTAACCAAACAGGAAGACATTCAGGATACTCTTGCGAAAGCTATTTTCAAAATCACAAAACTCCAAGATGTCTCTATTAAAACTTATACTATTGTTTTTAAAACTAGCCAAAGAGACATTTACTATAAAATGGCTTCCCTTCAACTTCAACATTTATCATTTAAAATTTATTTAATCTTAATAGACACACAACGTTTTCAAATCATAGAAGAGTATTGTTTAACGACTATTTGATACAAGATACTTCTTCATCTTTGAAAGCAGATGTCTGGCACCTAAAGTTGTATCATAATCAAGCAAGATATCATGAATCATTTCATCAGATAACTCAACAGGTGCATTCTTTTTTAAGATTTCTTTTAAATCTTTTTTCTTTAACATCTGATAAGGAACAATCTCATCAATACGATTCATAAATTCTTGAGAAAAGACATCTTTAAGACTTTCTTGTGAGAATGTCTTCTTCTTAAACCCTACACTTGGTTGATTATGAGAGGAAACATTTGATGTCATTATAATTAAACTATCTTTAAATGAAATCTTATGATGATGATTGTCTTTTATTACACCCTCATCAAAGACCTGTAAAAATAAGTTCATCACAGTAGGATGAGCTTTTTCTATTTCATCTAATAACAAAATTGTATTAGGTTTTAAGATGATTTCGTGCAAAACTGATGAATGGTCATCATATCCTACATATCCAGGTGGAGACCCAATGATTTTAGAGACACTACTTGGTTCACTATATTCAGACATATCTAATTTTACAAAATTACGATTTAATAATTTTGCTAAAGACTTAGCAGTTTGTGTTTTACCAATTCCACTTCCGCCTACCAACAAATATATTCCACTTGGTTTTTGAGGATGAGGATATTGAGATAATGATTCTAATGATTCAACAATTGTATGAATCGCTTTATCCTGTCCAATAATTTCTTGTTTCATTTGTTCTTCAAGATTTTGGTATGAAAAAGAAGTTGTCAGTGACATTCCTGTCATCTCTTCTATAACTTTTTCAATATGTTTTTTCTGTAAACTTTTTTCTTTTAAGAAAAGAGCTTTGACACATGACAAGTCTAATACATCTAAAGCTTTATCAGGAAAAACACGTTGAATTAAATATTGATCACATAACTCAATAACATCATCTATATTTTGTTCACTGATTTGAACTTGATGATAATTTTCATACTGAGCTTTTAATCCTAATAAGATACGTCTTGTTTCCTCTTTAGAATTTTCATTTAATTTAATAACTGCAAATCTCCGATTCATGGCCTGATCTTTTTCAAAATACTTGTAGTATTCTTCAATCGTTGTTGCTCCAATAATCGTTAAATCTTTTCTTGCTAAGTACGGCTTGAGAATATTAGAAGCATCAATAGCTCCTTCAGCTCCACCTGCACCAATCAAATTATGAATCTCATCAATAAATAAGATAGCATCCTTAGCCTGTATTACTTTATCAATAATCTTCTTGAATTTTTCTTCAAATTCACCACGATATTTTGTGCCTGCAACAATACTTGATAAACTTAATTCATAAATAACTTTATCCTTTAAAATAGCAGGAACTTCATGACTATTAATCTTTAATGCAAGTTTTTCAACTAAAGCTGTTTTACCAACACCCGCTTTACCAATAAGTAAAGCATTATTTTTTTCTTTCTTACAAAGAGTTAAAAAAAGTTGTTCTAACTCCTTGTCTCTTCCAATCATTAATCTTTCTTGTTTTTGAACAAGATGATTAAAATTCGTTAATTCATGAATGAGATCTAATTCATGGAGTAAAGATTTTTCTTCACTAAGTTCCTTTTTGATTTCATCAAAGGGAACATGATATTTGTTGAGTAATTCTACTGCTACACTTTCTTTTTGTAGTAACATAGCAATTGATAAAGTATTCAAAGAAACTTTACTTTCTTTTTTCGCTTCACTCATACTCATAGCATCTTCTAAAATCTTCTTTACGACTTCACTGTACTCCATATAAAAAGGTTGAATATCTTTTTCACCAAACAACCTTACAACATCCTCATATATCATTTCATCATCAACATGATACGTCTTTAATATCTTAGAAAAAGGACAATCTTTTATCTTCAAAAGAGATAAGAGAAGATGTTCACTTCCTACACTACTATGTCCTAAATCAAAAGCAATACTCTCTGCAATGACAATTGCTTTTTGCGCTTTCTCATGAAATTGTGTGAGCATACTACACCTCTTTTCCTTTCTATCATATGAACTCTCTTTGAAATTATTAACACCATTTCTTATATTTAATCAATTTCATAACGATTTGTCTCTTCCGAAAATTTTCTTCAACAAAGAATGTTTCTATTCCTCAATGAACAAAACATCTTTTTATTTTATATGATTTTTTCTAAATACATGAAAAATCCTATAATTATAAACATAAAACTCACCTTAAATGCAAACATTGCACTTATACTTGATATACAATGAAATTTCTCTAAGATTACTAATACACATTGAATCATAATAATGGAATCACAAGTATCTAAAAAATTAATAATCTTCGCTGTTGAACATAAAATTTTTATATTTTCTTATCTAACCTAATGCATAGATAGCAATACCTATTTTATAACACTACTCATTAGCAAAACATGTTATCTTCAATCTCTATGTTTCATGTAATCACATTTTTATGTTAAGTGTAACTTGCAAGAATACTACATAGACTGTTTCCTACCCCATTGTTTTTTTATGATATTATTATATTAGTTACTTTTTTGATATTTATTACTACATTAATATCACAATTATGCAATATTTCGTATTTTGGCTCACTCTCTTATGTTTAGGTCTTTGATTCCCTCATTAATTTATCCACATATATGACATTTCTGTGAATTCGTTCCACCTATTAACTCTAATGGACTTCTTTTCTGAATGTAAATCTGTTTTAAATTACACCTCTAAATCAAGATAAACACTGCCTTGTAAATACGGAGACAAGTGTAGGAACATTGCTATATCAAACTCATTCAGGTATAAAATACCATCTTAATCAAAAAGAATAAGTCGTTGTGAATATAAATATGGAGTAATCACAAGGAGAAAGAATGAACACTTGATTCAAAACAAACTATATTATCTGAAAATGAGAATATGCAATCATGAGTAAATGAATAAATTCTTTACTTTCTAATTACGTACATACTATGTGTGAAGAATAAAATGATTAAAAGAATAATTACAAAGGCAGTTATTGTATCAATATTTCTTATAAACGTTAATGACATTTTTGCTAAAAAAGAGAAATTTAAAACATTTAACTATAATTTAAATAGTGAAAACAAAAAAAATATTCTACTTATATAATAATGGTGAATTAGTGATAACACTTATCAAGAAGAAAATAACTGGTTTTGATAGAATCATCAAAAATAGTATATGAAGAGAAGGATGGTGGAACACTATTTTTGTAACAAATATAACTAATTGTAAATCTACTTCTACAGGTAATTCCCAAGCTTCTATATTATTTTATTTATAAGTAAAAAACTAACTATTGATGGTTTATATTATTCGCAGTACACTCATAACAAGCGTTTATTTAAGAGCACAAATGGTGGATTCTAATTTATAAGTAATAGTAAAAAATATATAAACTTAATATTTCATATACATAATGATATCAAGATTCTTATTTTATTATAGAAAAATAAGAATTATTATATTATAATATTTACAATAAAAAGTTTACTAAAAAAGGAGTAATGTTAATCTATGGATGAATATAAAAAATATTTAAATATCATTGAACAAACTATGAATGATACAAAATATATTAAAGATTCATATCAGCCTACTTTTGGTATTATAAAAATACTAAAATATTGGTTTATACTATATTTTTTAAGTATTCTATCTTTTTTTTGTATTGATAAAATAAATATGTATTATGAACTATACAATTATTCCTCATTTTACACCATATATAATGTGTATAGGATAATAATTTGTATTGCTATTCCTACTCTATTATTATTTTGTGTGTTAAAATCTGAAATTTCAGTAAAAGAAAGAAGGTATTTGAAAATATGGCTAATCTTTCCTATATTTTTTTGTTTGGATAATTGCCTTTCAAGTTTTTCCTCTCTTTTGAATGCTGAAACAATGATTTCTTTTTATCAATCATTTCCAATATCTGGAATTATTAATATAGTATTTTTATTGTATTTATATTCTTATTTCAAATATAAAGGTATTTCAGTATTGATTATAATGTATATAATATATTGTGGCTTTTCGTTTTATTATTTATCAATTTATTTGAATTTAATAGATGCTAGTTTGATTCAAACAAACCTTTTTATGATATTAAATAATATTCAATCATATAGAATCATTGAAATTCTCTCTTTATTAATATCAATTATTGTTATAAAAAAGAAAGAGTAATATTAATAATGAAAAATAAAATCATAAATTATTCTAAAGTATTTGAATCAATAATTAGAGTGCAAATGATATCTAGTTTATATATTTCAAGCCTTACCTATAATGAATTAAAAGAAGTATGCAACTGTAGTGATGGTAATATGGCAACGCATACAAAAAAATTATTGAGTGAAGGCTTTATATTAACAAATAAGGAATTTGTCAATAACAAACCTCAAACCACTTACAGTTTAACTGAAAAAGGGAGAGAAGAATTTGTAAATTATATAAAATTATTAAATAATGTAGTCAACCAGGAGGATAAGATATGAAAAAAATTATTACTATAGCTTTTCTATTTATTTCCATTTTATTTAATCTCAATTATGTAAGTGCATACTCAAGAGAATACAAATGTGAACTTAATCTCTATACTCAAGAAATTGAAAAAATCAATCAAAAATATAATACAAACTACTATATTTTAGATGAAAATGATTTTCTCAATAGTGAACTAAAAGAAAAATTTAGCTCAAATTATAAACAGTATATTAAGTTTATTACTACACAAGATATTGGATCATTTAAAAAATCATTGATTGATGAATTAGTATATACATCAGAGAATGTTATTAATACAAAAATATGGATTAATTCACGTTCTACTATTGGATCAAAAACAATGTTGTTCTTTAATGGAAATAATAAAATGACATTAAAATATAAATATAGTGGTTCTAAATTCGATACAAGTTATAAACCAATCGTTACTGTATCACGAGTAAGTAGTATAATGTTTTTTGAAATGAGTAGTTATTCTGGGCAATTTTTGAATTCTAACAAGACATATAGGGTTATTGCAAAAGGACGAGTAATTACAACAACAGGTATTGCTAATAATAAATCATATACAGTAAACTTTAATCTTTAATTTTTTAATAAATTTCTCTATACAGATAGAGAAATTATATTTTTAAAAGTACTTTTTAATAAAAAGTACTTTTAAAAAACAAGAAAATTTGATATAGTTTATATATAGAGATAAATGATGTATGGAGAGGAGCTGAAATACAATTTAATACTATCTTCTAATAGTTAGGGAAAGGTATTATATCAATATTTCATATTGATATATAGGGATCACAAATGAAAAAATTAGGAAAATATTTAAGTATTGTTTGTACTATTTGTTTAATGATAAGTCCTATCTCATCAGTAAATGCAAAAACCAATGAAGAGTTACTAGAGTATGAAATATCAGAATTAGAATATTTCAAGGAATTAAAATCTCAAACAAATGAGGAATTAATTTCAAAAGGAATGACTCCTGATCAAATAAAATATATTAAAAATTTTGATTTAATTAGCGAACTACAAGAAAGAGCAAAACTTAGTAATGAACAATTAAAAGATATGGGTTATAGTGATAACGATATTAAACAATTAAGAGTTAGTTTAAGCAAAAAAAATATAAACGAAGATGAAATAATTAAAGAAATCCGTGGAGCGACCCTTAATCTAGTATTAGGAAGTGCAATAGCATCTAAATCTAAATACACATTTAATTATTCATTTAGATGGTCATCATGTCCAATTTTTATCCAAGATGATCTTTTAGCAGCAACTTGGTCAGCAACTGGTTCTAATGGAAGTCCTGTAAATGTCGCAATCAATAAATCATCATCATTTCTTACTGTAAAATATAAATCCACAGGTGGAGCACCAAATATGAAAGACACTACTTATAAATGGAATCCTATTCACGAATATAGAGCTGCAAAAATCCAATTCGATATGGGGTATAATATGGGAAGTGGTATGTCATATTGGACATATTATGGATCTGGAAAGCTAGTATTAGATGCAGTTGTATCCAATACAATTTATGAAGTTTACCTTAAATTTGGATATGGTCATAGTGTAGTAACTGGAACTCCATCTGTTTCTTTTTCTGGATCAGGACCAAGTATTGGTATGAGTTTTGGATGGACAACCCAAAATGAGGAAACATACTCTGTACGATACAGATATGACGGACACAAGGTGAGCTAAATTATGGAACAAATAAAAATATTGCTTTTAGGGATTGGAATTTTACTCTTCTCTATTTGCAACTATATAGTTGGTTATACAACCGATGCAAATATGTATATGTTTTTAGGACTTTTTATGGAAATTGTTGGTATAATTATTCTGTTAATAGGTTTTTTTAAAAAAAATTCTAGTGAACCTACTAAAACGAAATAAAAATGAATTAAATAAGAATAATTCACCAGTCTTTGTTCTATACTAAAACTGGATAGGAAAATAATTGGTTCTTACTCGTTTTTGGGTAAAAGGAATATCTGAACAGTACAAGCAATTGTACTGTTTTTATCTTTTTAATAAATCTGATAAATTAAAATCAATATTATTCATTAAAAATGGGACATAACATTTCCTATGAATATTTCAGTCTATTGCATGCACTATGTTAATCAAATGATGATAGTGTGTTAATTAAAGTGACAAAATTATATTTCATTGAAAAAGAATGTTTAAATTTGTTTTCAAGTATATAAAAGTGAGGATTCAAATTTCATTAGTTAATACAATGATTTTGAATTCTCTTTTTTTGTAATTAGTTTAAATCATGGGCGAATATGCACTATGATTATCTTTAAATATTCTAATTACTCATTTTCTCTTACTCTCATCGATTTAGAGCCTTTTATATGAATCAGATAGGAGTTTGCAATTATTCTATCGAGAATGACATCGGCTACTGCACCACCACCTAAATTCTAATGCCATCCCTGTGGCAGAAACTGTGATGCAAATATTGTTGAATGAGTATTATATCTCAATTCAAGTAATTCCAGTATATCTGACTGCTGAGCAGTCGTTGTTGGTGTCAATAAAAATTCATCAATGATAAGCAGTTCAATTCTTGACAATGCTCTTAGCTTCTTTTTATAGTTATCTTTATTTCTTGCCTGATCTAAATCATACAGCAGATCAGGAAGTCTTATATATCTAACATTGATTGCTTTCTTGTATGCTTCATTGCCCAGGGCAGAGACGTAAAATGTTTTTCCGGCACCTGTTGCTCCAATCACAATAATATTAAGATGATCATGAATATAATCACACGATGCTAGTTTCGCTGTCATAACTTTATCTATTTCTCTATCAGGATAGAATCTAATATCGCTGACTGTGGCATTTGACATCTTAACATTTGATCTCCTTTGAATATATTTCTTGACAGTTAGCTGCGACACTTCAAATTCAACCATTATTGTCTTGTATCTCTTTTTATTCAGGTCGGTTCATCTTCTCTGTATATCTCTAATTAATCTTTGTTTTTTTATGGCTTTCTGCATGTCTTTGATGGGACTTATCATTCTTGTCAGTACAGCTTTTATCAAAGTCTATGATATTTCCGCTTTCATCAACTGGTTCACTGTTATCATAATTCAATTTATTCAGTTCATCAGAACTAGGAGCAATTTTCAGTACTGCTTCTTTTTTTGGCATCTCATCCATGATTTTTCCATCTTTTATGAATATCATTTCTGGTATTTCTTCCTTGAATATTTCTTTCATTCTATCAATAAGGTTCTGAAGAAGATGAAAACGGTTAGCTATCTGTATACATTCTGGCAGAATCTCATTAATTGCAGAAGCGTAGGCACTGGCTCTGTCACGAGTCGCTATTTTTATCTTCTTATGACTTTCTAGCCATTTTGTTACCGTTTCCTTGTCTCTTCCATCAAGAAGTGCAATCAGATGATGTTCCTCCATATCATAGACTGCAGTTGCATATGTTTGTCCCTTTCTTATAGCCACATCATCAATACCTACCTGCTCAACATCATAATGATCTTCAATGACAATCTTATCCAGTACTCTTTTGATGGAATCATTACTGATTGTTACCCCTAGCAGTCCTAATACTTTGCTTGCACCTTCATTGCTCACAAACATGGAAACAGCCAATATCAGGCAGTTAAGTTCATCGGTTCTTCTTTGATAGGAAGTCACGAATGGGAGATTCTGCATAATGACCTTCCTATCACATTCAATATTCGTACAGTTGTACTTATAGGTAATGACATCCAAACAAGTTTTTTTGCCTCGAATAGGGTAAGTCTGTATGACTCTGTGATAAGTATTATGAAGTGTATATGTAGGAGCACCACAAACAGGACATACATCATCATGAGAAGTCGCCTTGACATAGATAATTATTTTATCGGTATCTTCTTTCCAGTCATAGACAATAAAGTCATCACCAAACAACTTTTCATTTAAATCAATTTCATTATATTTCATGAATAACACCATCCTATATATCTATTATATCAAAATACCCAAATATAAGAAATAGATATCCAGAAAAAAACAGTACAGTTTTTTGTACTGTTCAGATATTCCTTTTACCCAAAAGTGAGTAAAAACCAATTTAATTACTTGCCTCCCACTCTTGACACAGAAACATCAGTCTTTACATTTTCTTTTAATCTTCCATAGACAACATAACGATTGTCAGTGCCATTATAGCATGTACTTAGCATTGCTAAAGGAGCTTCTTTATCACTCACTTCTTTATACACTTTAGCAACATCCTGAATACTTTCTATATATTTTTTATAATTGATTCCTTTAGCATATAAATCACTATTTGCATCAATAATTGTAGAAGCAAATGCATCATAAATATTAACAGTTCCATCAGGTAAGTATATATAGATCAATGAATGTTCCTGAAAATAATCATTCTCTACAAAATATCTTAAATCATGAAAACGAGAACCATTTTTCATATTATGGCCATAAATAATTGTATTATCATCTTTAAAATCTTTTTCATTGATTTTATCTATAAAAATAGCCCCAGCTTTATTGCTTTTCTTATATATATCAGTATAAAGATAACTGTCATTATCTTTTCCTTTTAAAATAGGTTCATCTATCTTTGTATCAGGAATATATAACCAGCCAATAACATCACTATTGTTTTTTTGTAATTCTTTAAAATGAATAACTCTATGAAGGGGATCTTTATCATCTTGAGGTTCTTCTACATAAGTATCAACAATATCATTTGTTTCTTTTTCTATCATATAATAATCATAGAAAATCTTACCTAATTGAAAAGCAGAAAAAACAAAGACACAAACACTAATAACAAGAATAACTTTTCGTATTTTTTCTTTCATTAAACATTAAACTTGAAGAACATAATGTCTCCATCTTTCCCTACATATTGTTTACCTTCTTGACGAATTTTTCCTGCTTCTCTTAAAGCTTGTTCACTACCATATTTTATCAAATCATCATAAGCATAAGTTTCAGCCTTAATGAATCCTTTTTGGAAATCTGTATGAATAACACCAGCCATTTCAGGTGCTAACATGCCCTGTTTGAATGTCCATGCACGAACCTCATCTACACCTACAGTAAAGAATGTATTTAAACCTAACAATGCATAAGCTTCTTTAATTAACTTATCTAAACCACTTTCATCAATTCCAAGATCTTGTAAAAACATATCTTTTTCTTCTTTATCCAGCCCTACCAATTCACTTTCAATTTTTGCACAAATTGGAACAACATCGCATCCTTCTTTTGATGCATAATCTTTCAACTCTACATAATATGGATTGGCATCTGGATTTTCTAAATCTTCTTCACCTAAATTTGCAACATAGATTAAAGGTTTCATTGTTAACAATGTAAATTGCTTAACAATATCCATTTCATCTTTACTATATTCCATAGTGCGTGCCGGTTTTCCAGCTTCTAGAATGTCTTTAAGGGGAACTAAAATATCTAATTCTGCCTTTGATTCTTTATCTCCTGATTTTGCTTTCTTTTCAATCTTACCTATTCTTTTTTCAACAGTTTCTAAATCTGCAAAGATTAATTCTAAATTAATTGTTTCAACATCTCTAATTGGATCTACATCACCATCAACATGTGTAATGTCTTTATCTCGGAAACAACGAACAACTTCACAAATAGCATCTGTTTCTCTAATATTCGCTAAAAACTTATTTCCTAAACCTTCTCCTCGTGATGCTCCTTTAACAAGTCCAGCAATATCTGTAAATTCAAATGTTGTTGGAACTGTCTTTTTAGGCTTACAAATCTTTGTTAATTCTTCTAAACGATGATCAGGAACTTCAACAACACCTACATTTGGATCAATAGTTGCAAATGGATAGTTTGCAGCTTCCACTTGTGCGTTTGTAATTGCATTAAATAATGTTGATTTTCCTACGTTTGGTAATCCTACAATACCGGCTGTTAATGCCATAAATTATCACTCCTTAACTTCCTATACATTTTATCTAAAAACACTCTAAAATACAAGTGATTTCTATTTGTCATCATCTGTCGTTTTGGTTATAATAAGAAAGAAAGGGTGGGATTATGGAAAAATTCTATGTTGCAATGTTACAATATATACGTAAATCAGCTTTTTTACAAAGAACAATCATTGCGATTACTCGCTATTTTCCAATGATTACTTTTATTCTCTATCCTTGTGTTCTCTTGTATTTATTTATTTCAAAGAGTCCTTTCCTCTTTGAAACGATATGGAAACCCTTTGCTGCTTTTCTTGTTGTAACAGTATTCAGGAAAATTGTGAATCGTCCTCGTCCTTATGAAGCAATGAATATTGAGCCTTTAATAGGGCATAAACACGGTGAATCTTTTCCTAGTCGTCATACTGTAAGTGCAGTTATTATTGCTTTGGTATGCTTTCATGTGAATATCTATTTAGGTATATTTGCGCTTATTGTGGCTATGATAATGAGTATATGCCGCATTCTTGCAGGTGTTCACTTTATTAGTGATGTTTTGGTTTCTGTGATTATTGCTACACTTTTTTATTTTATTTAATTCAAATATTTTAATTATTTTATTGACAATCATAAAAAATCTATTATACTGTACTTAAAATATTTTAAGTATCATCAAAGGAGGTGTACTATGTTAAGTAAAGAATTCCAAGCAGTTTATAACATCTTCAAAATGAATTTCTATGCATCTATGTGTGCGAATTCAAAAGAATTAACTATGCAAGAAGCATTTAGTTTAGACATTATATATATGTTAGATAACCCTACTATTTTAGATTATGCAAAATATATGGGCATTTCTCAACCTAATGCAACTTATAAAATCAATCAAATGATTGATAAAGGTTATTTAACAAAAACAGTCTGCAAAGAAGATAAAAGAGCTTTTCGTTTAAAAGTCACAAAGAAATTCTTATCTTGTTATCGTGATAACGATCGCTATATTAAAAAGACCCTTGGTGATATTGAAAATATGTTTAGTCGCGAAGAAGTTGAACTTCTTGAAAAAATGTTAAGAACAGTTCAAGAGAATATGACACAAGGAGAATAAAATGATTAAAATTATAACTGATTCAACATCTGATATAGATGTTACTTATGCAAAAGAATTAAATATTGACATTGTTCCATTAAAAGTGATTATTGATGGTAAAGAATATAAAGACCGAGTTGATTTACAGCCTGATCAGTTCTATAGTTTATTAGAAAAAAGTGAAGTTCTGCCAACAACATCGCAACCTTCACCACAAGAATTCCTAAACTACTATGAAGAAGCCAAAGAAAAAGGTGATAGTGTCATTGTTATGACACTTTCTGGTACTATTAGCGGAACTTATCAAAGTGCTAATATAGCAAAAGATTTAGCTGAATATGAAAATATTTATGTTATTGATAGTTTAAATGCAACTCAAGCTTTAAGACTTTTGGTATTAAAAGCCGTTGCTTTACGTGAAGAAGGAAAAGACGCAGAAACTATTTTCAACGAATTACAAGCTTATAAAGAACGTGTACGTATTGTCGCATTTGTTGACACTTTAGAATATCTTTGTAAAGGTGGAAGAATGTCTAAGACAGTTGCCGCAGCTGGAACACTTCTAAAAGTAAAACCAATTATTGGATTACGTGATGGAAAACTAGAAATGTTCTCTAAAGCAAGAGGGGCTGTGAAAGCCACTGCAAAAATCATTGAATTAATACATGAAGATGGTGAAATTGATTTCAAAGAACCTATTTGTATAGGATATACAGGTAATGATGAGGGCTTAGAAAAATTTGAGCAAGCATTGCGTGATGAATTTAAGTTTGAGGATGTTCTTCATGGTTTTGTTGGTCCAGTCATTGGAACACATGCAGGTCCAGGAGCTCGTCTAATTGCATATGTAAAAAAATAGTGAAGGAATGTAACTGGAAGTAAGAGAATACAATAAGGATCTGCTTCTAGTTTTATTTTCTAAAAAACACAGTATTTAAACTGCATTTTTAATAAATTATAAAACGATTTTTAATTCAATTTTTCTTTTTTAGTTCTATTTGTCAAAGTACCAATTTAAATTAACCTATGAACCATTTGCAGGCAGATTTCTGCCTTTTTACTTTATGGAATTTCTTATGCTATCAAATACTTTTTTAAAATCAATCTAAAAATCATATCTTCTCATCTTTTATGGTATTTTATATCTCATATTGCTCTTCACATAGATTTATTATTAAATAAGTTTTCTTTGAATATAATGATGCAGTCAATCATCTTATTACATAGTAGAGAAAGTTTAACTCTATACAAATTAAAAGCAATACTCTTATATCTTCTATTACCTAATTTTATTCTCCAAATACAGCAATATAATCATTTTTGAACTTTTCTAATCCTTTGTCTGTCAAAGGATGTTTAACCATTTGTTCAATAATGCTATATGGAACAGTTGCTATATCAGCACCAGTTTTTGCACATCCAATAATATGATATGCATTTCTTATGCTAGCACAAATGATTTGCGTTGATAAATTGTAAATTTTAAATATTTGAGCAATATCTTTTATTAATTGTAACCCATCCATAGAAATATCATCTATTCTACCAATAAATGGTGAAACATAAGTAGCTCCTGCTCTGGCAGCAAGTAAGGCTTGAGGGACTGAGAAAACAAGTGTTAAATTTGTTTTAATACCTTCCTTCGATAATACATGACAGGCTTTTAATCCTTCTGGTGTTGTTGGCAATTTAACAACCATATTGGGATGTAAACTAGCAATACTACGACCTTCTCTGATCATATCTTTGGCCTCTTCTGTTGTCGGCTTGACTTCTCCACTTATTGGACCATCAATAATTTGTGTCATTTGTTGAATCATTTCTTTAAAATCTTTTCCTTCTTTTGCAATTATAGATGGATTTGTTGTCACTCCGCAAATAATTCCAAATTCATTAGCCCTTTTTATTTCCTCTATATTTGCACTATCTAAAAATAATTTCATATGAACCTCCAAAAATAGGATTATGCGTTCTCTTTGCTTTAAGGGAAGAAAATCATATAGAAGAAAACTTATAATCCTTTTTTATACTAGTATATTTGATTTTTAATCATCTCAAGAATATTATCAATATTTAATTGTTTATAATCTTTATTATCTATTTTTAAAACATGTTTATCTGAATACATTTGTTGTATTTTATCATAATTAAATCTCACCTGTGGTGTGAGTAACATAATTGATGTATCATCTGCATACCTTGCCACATCACAAATTGAACAAGTTATTAAATTATAGCCATTCAAATCATTTTCAACTATTCTATTTAACTTTTGTGCTAATAATGATGATGTTACTCCACTAGCACATAACAATAAAATATTACTCATTATTTTCTCCTAATAATATAAAGCACATCATGTTCAAAAACGTGCATATCCAAATAACAAATATCCTTGTGATTGTATATTCTTCCACATTCTCTATGTAGTGTATTTAAATCAATGATTGTGCATTCATCATCTTCTGAAAAATGATAATTCAATTTAATTGTTGTATTTTCTGGAAGGTAGATCATCATCAATTTTTCATCTGGAGTACAAGCTACCCTAATTTCTTCTGTATTATTCAACAAAACCTTCTGCTTTGAAATTAATTCAGTAACCTGGAATTCATTAAAAATATGTTTAATATCCCCATATTCCCATGCCCCTGGGTAATGAATTGCCTGTTGCCATGGATTAGGCATATCAAATCCCTCACCTATTGCTGAACCAAAGTTCTTACCATAAATATGCCAACTATAGATACCAGCTGCGCCATATGTTATACCTGAACAAGCTCCTGAAAGTAAACTTTGCCAAGCTGCACGTCTAATATTGAAACGATGATGTCTACCATAAATTCTTCCTGAAGAACCCATTTGTTCATAACAAGGTTCTGAATTAATTAATGGTTTTCCTGGATAATTTTCAACAAAATATTCAGGTAAACGATATGTCATACATAAATTTTCTGTTTTTGCATTATGGCCAGATTGAAACATATAGAAATCCATTCTATTAATCATTTCTTCAGGTATTTCCATTAAGCGTCCTCTTACATGTAATGTCTGTATACATTGAGGAGCAGCTTCCCTTAATAGGTCACTTGCTTTATTATAATAGTTTCTTGTTATTTCTTCATTTAAATCAGTATCTCCACTAATAATATAGATGGGATTAAATTGTGTAAATGTTTCATCAACTTTTTCAATATATCTATCAACACAATCAAATGGCATTGTATTTAATGGTAACATATTGTTTGCCCATGTTTTTGGTACATAGTTACACCATAATGCAACTAATGCTAATTCAAAATTATACTCTTTAGCAATTTCACACATTCTTTTCGCATGTTGAAAATAATCATCATTAATTTTTGTAAAGTCATACCCTCCATCTTCTTTTAATACATATGGTACATAATTTAAATCTGTGCCACTAGCATCCCATTGGGGAAGTATGTTAATTTGTAATACATTATATCCCTGTCTTTTACGATATTGTAAATAGTAATGCCAATCATTTTCAGGAATGTTCGTAAAAGCCGACCAACATGTATCTGCTAGGTAAAAGAATGGTTTTCCATCTTTAATAAAATTTTTCTTATGAATTGTTAATGTCATATTATTCACCCCTTATAATTGCTGCTAATGATTCTTCATCTCGATCATAAAGATCAGGAATTAATCCATCTATATAATGACATGCATCATAGATTTGTGGCAATATATTTTCATAAATACCTACACAATGATGTACATATGGTCCTTTTACAAGTTTATCTTCAAGTTTCTTTAAATTGTTTACTTCAATCCATACATATGTTCCTTGATTAAATGGTCCTTCTACAGTATGAGCTTCTCCCATAAGCATAGAATATTCTCCATTATCACCATCAAATCTTAAGATACTCACTTGACCTTCTTTCATTTCACCATGTAATGATCCAGGATGAGAATGATGAAAAGCAAATGGAGCTCCTAATTTTGGTTTTTCTTTCATTAATGAAATTGGCCAAGGTCCACAATGTTGTAATAATTCAGCATTATCATTTGTTGGATGTGGAACTGTCCAATCAGCAAAGAATGTCACGTTATTCTCTAATGATGCTGCTTGTGCCATGATTGCCGTAATAGCCCCATGGATATCTGTTTCACAAGTCACTGGAAATCTTTCATCTGTTAACAAAGCATTTGCTGCACATGGGAAAATTCCTAAAACACCTTGCATGGCATTCCAGCATTGAATAGCCGCCGCTTTACAATGATATCTATCTGCTAAATTTTTAATTGCACATTTTAATGCGGAAACATCTTTAACCGCTTGATCATTAATTCCTACAACTGTATTTTCTTTCAAATATACCATAGTTTTATGCAAAGCATCTCCATCTTCTTTTTTTATACGATCCATTTCCTCTTTGATTTCAGATAAATCTATTGGATGAATTTTAACATTAAATCTTTCTAATAATTCACCTTCATTAACCATCATCGTCCAGAATCCTGCTGGTCTTGTAGAGATTTGTAAGATAGTCAGATCTCTCATTTCTTTAACAATATTAGCAGTTGCTAGAAATCTAAATACCCCCTCTTTAAATTGTTTATCTTTTAAACGACACATTGTTAAATAAGTAAATTTGACCGAAAACCTCCTTAGAACTTTACCAGTTGCAAACAAACCACATTGAGAATCTCTTAAACGTGCACCATCAGATAATGGTTCTTCATCTCTTGGACCCCATATTAAAGTCGGTAAATTCAGTCTTTTCGCAACCATAGCTACCAAATATTCTGTACCAAAATTACAATGTGGGAAGAATAACGCATCTACTTTATTCTCTACCATTTTATCAACAATTTTATCTATATCATTATCATCAAATAATAGACCTTCTTCATTGATATCTTCAATATCAACAATATCAATATTCCAACTTTTTAGTTTTTCAAGAATTAACTCTTTATATTTAATAGCATCTTCTTTACTAAAAATATCTCTCCTTGTAGGAATATACCCTAATCTTACTTTATTCATTTTGTCACCTTTCTTTCTCACTCATAGCAAGAACACCTTCAACAGCATAATGCCACCCTTCAATATTTTTAATTCTATCTTCTTTAGACATATTTGGATAATATGTTTTTTGAACATTTATCAATTTCTCTTTACTTAATAAACGGGTTCTGGCAATTTCATAAGCTCCCATTGCTGATAAATCACAATGAAGACTTACACCAACTTCCATATTTAAAATATCAGATAAAAATTGTAATAATCCTTCATTAAATACTGCCCCACCATCAACATTTAATTTTTGTTGGGAATCATACATTAATGTCGCAGCAGCATCAAAAATCTGATAAACAATTGACTCCAATCCCGCTCTGAGTACATGATTATAAGTGTGGCTTCTAGATAATCCGCTGATACTTGCTTTAGCATGATTAGACCACCAAGGAACTGATAAACCAACAAAGGCTGGAACTAAATAAACGCCATCATTATTTGGAACTTTATCCCAAATATCATTTAATTCATCCTCTTTTTTAAACAAATGCATTTGATCTTTTAACCAGTTTAAAGTATCACAACTACAATTAATAATGGCTTCTCTAGCATAAGTCACTTCTTTATCTAAACACCAGGCTATAGCTGAAACAATACCTATCATTTTCTCTGGTTTTTCATGCCCGCTATTCATTAACAAACTTGAACCCGTACCTAATGTAACTTTCATTGCCCCACTTTCAAAACAATGTTGGGCATACAATGATGCTTGAGAATCGCCAATAATACCGCATATTGGAACTCTATATGGCAATAACCCTTCAATATCTGAATAACCAAATATATCGTCATTATTTAATATTTCTGGTAATAGATATTGGGGAATATCAAATATTTGGCACAACTCATCATCCCATTTTAACGTTTCAATATTCATCAATAAAGTTCTTGAAGCATTTGTAACATCGCTAACATGTTTTTTGCCATGAGTTAATTTATAAATTAACCATGATTCTATTGTTCCAAAAGCATATGAACGATTTTTATCTGGATAATGCTCTAAAAGCCATTTTAATTTTGTTGCTGAAAAATATGGATTGATTTTTAAACCTGTTAACTCTTCTACTCTTTCATCATATTTTGATAATTCATCACATATTTTTAAAGTTCTTCGACATTGCCAGACAATAGCATTTGTAACAGGTTCTTGTGTGATTTTATCCCACAATACAGTTGTTTCTCTTTGATTTGTAATTGCAATACCTACTATGTCTTGAAATAATTTAGAATGTTGCTGCTTAATATTTTCTGTTGCTGTAACTAAGTTATGATAAATTTCACTAGCATCATGCTCTACCCAGTTATTTTCAGGGTAGTTTTGTTTATGTTTAATTGATTTTGAAGCATGGATCTGGCCCATTTCATCTATTAAAAATACTTTTGTTGAGAATGTGCTTTGATCAACAGTTAAGATATATTTCATGTTTTAACCCTCTAACATTTCCTTAGCCATACATGCTATATTTTCTTTTGTTAAATCATAATGATCAAACAATTCTTGTGCTTCGCCAGTTACTAATGTATCATCTGGTAATGCTACTGTTTTCACTGGACATGGATGATTTGCACAAACAATTTGGCTAACTAAGCTTCCTAAACCGTTATAAATACTATGTTCTTCAACAACTATGATTCCTTTTGTTTCATTAGCAGCCTTAATAATAACTTCTTTATCTAATGGCTTAATAGTATGCATATTAATAACTCTAGCATGTATTCCTTGAGTTTCTAAAATCTGGCCTGCTTTATCAATCACATTTACCATATCCCCATAGGCAATCAGAGTTATATCATCACCCTGTTTTAAAATATTCGCTTTCCCAATTTGATAATCAAAATCAGTATGACTATAAACATCATCAACTGGATTACGACTTACTCTTATATATACGGGTCCTTCAAATTTTTGTAATGCATCCATCATTTTTGCGGTCTCATATCTATCAGCAGGTGCTATAATTGTCATGTTTGGAATTGCTGCAAGGACTGCAATATCTTGCAATGAATGATGTGTCATTCCTAATGCTCCATAACTTACACCTGCACTAATTCCAATTAATTTAACATTTGTTTTTGAATAGGCAACATCAACCTTAATTTGTTCAATTGAACGCATTGTTAAAAAGCAAGCTGGCGAAGCTGCATATGGTTTCAATCCTGCATAAGCTAGTCCTGCACTAACACCAACTAAATTTTGTTCAGCAATTCCAACTTCAATAATTCTATCTGGATATTGATTAGCAAATGGAGTTAAAGAAGCTGACCCTCTTGAATCACTTGTCACTATACAGATTTGAGAATCTTTTTTTGCATATTCTAATAATTTTTCACAGATAACTGCTCTATTAGATATTCTGCTCATTTTTAGCTTCCTCCAATTCTTTTAAGCATGTTTGATATTGTTCATCAGTAATAACACCATGATGCCAACTTGCCTTGTTTTCCATAAAAGATATCCCTTTACCTTTTATTGTATTTGCTAGAATAAGAGTTGGTTTATTTTTAATCTCTTTTGCTTTTTCAAAAGAATCTATAATTTGGTGATAATTATTTCCATCAATCTCTAATACTTCAAAACCAAATGATTGCCATTTTTCTTTTAAATTCTCTAACGCCATTATATCTTCAGTATTACCACTAATTTGAAGCCGGTTTCTATCAACAATCGTACATAAATTATCTAATTGATAAAATGCTGCTGCCATTGCTGATTCCCAAACTGAACCCTCTGCCAATTCACCATCGCCCATTAATACATATGTGCGATAATCTCTATTCATTTTTTTGGCTGCAATGGCTATCCCAACACCTAAAGCCAAACCATGTCCTAATGCCCCACTGTTCAGTTCAACTCCCTTTACTTTAGAAGAGGGATGCCCAAAATATTTTGAACCATATTTACAATATTGATTTAATTCATTAAAGTCAAAATATCCTTTTTTAGCAAGTACGACATATAATGCTTCAGCAATATGACCTTTACTCAATATAAAACGATCTCTATTTTCTTCATTAAAATGAACTGGGCTAACATTCATAACATGGAAATACAAAACATTTAAAAGATCTATTGAAGATAAAGAGCCACCAACATGTCCTGATTGTGATTGATAACATAAATCAATAATATCTTTTCGTAAATCATAAGATTGATTTTTTAGAATCTGCAAATCCATTTTACCCTCCTTACTAAGAAAGTCTAAGAATTCAAACTATTCCTAGACTATATTCTTATACCTAATCTATATAATCAGATAACCATTCCTCACATAGTTCAAACCAATGAATAACATGGTTATTATGATGACTGGCTTTTCGTGAAGTTGTTCTATCACATAATGCTAAACCATGTTCTCCTTTTTCAAATATATGTAATTCAAATGGAACATTTTTTTCTTTTAATTTTGCTGCTAATTCAATAGATGCTGATACATCAACCAACACATCTTCAAATGTATGCCAAATAAACATAGGTGGTGTATGCTTATCAATATAATTTAATATATTATATGCTTCAACCTCTTCATCCGTAGGGTCCTCCACTCCAAAGAAACGAACATTTGCAGTATTAGGATTTTCAATCAACTGATGTGCAAACCCTAAATCATCTACTGCAAACTTTTTACTTTTAGCAGCCGCATAACAAGGAATAGCCAAATTAACCTTTAACATATCACTTGTCGTATTTAATTCTTTAGCCAACCATTCTTGATGCCATCTTGTTGCCAACTGAACAGTAAGATGTCCACCAGCAGAAAATCCACATACAATAATATTATCTGTATCAATCAACCATTCTTCTCCATGTTCTCTTATATATTTAATAGCCATAGCCCCCTCTATTAAAGCATTATGGGGAACATTTGTAACTTGGTCCATGACTGTATACCATAAAACTCCACTATTGAATCCAATACTATTAAATTTTAGGGCAATTGGTTCTGCTTCCCGATCACTCGTAAAGGCATAACCACCACCAGGTATAACTAGAACAAATGGTCGCTTTTTACCAACGTTATATTCTTGGGAATTATTTAATAAATAAGTCTCTAAATAAGCTGTTTTATTCAATTGTATTTTTTCACTTATCATACTTATTCTCCCGTAACTTCTCCAGAGAGCTCTAGTTCATAATCTTTTTTATCAGATAACTTAAAGAATGGGAACCAAATAGCTACTCCTATTGCAATACATATAATTTGCAATATAGCGTGTTGCCATCCACCAGCCATGAATCCATTAAGTAATATTGGCATGCCAAATGGAACCTGAATACCTGTTAATCTTGGAACAAGACCAACTGCAATGGCTGCATATGCCACTAAAATTTGAACTAATGGTGTTATAATAAATGGAATAGCCATAATTGGATTTAATATCAATGGATAACCAAATACTACTGGTTCATTAATTGTAAAACAGCCTGGTACAATAGCCAATTTACCTAATGTTTTATTCTTTTTCGCTTTAGCAAATATTAAGATAACAATTAATAATGATAAAGTTCCACCTGCTCCACCAATACCTGCATATAAACCATAGAATGTCTTACCTAGAATATGTGGCAATTCGCTATTTGATAAACCTGCTGCCAATGCATCCATATTTGCAGTATCCATTGGTAAATATAATGCTGTAATAAAACTTCCAACTACTAAAGAACCATGGATACCAAAGAACCATAAAATCATCTGAATAAATACTATAAATACTAATGACCAGACATTTCCACTTAAACCTTGTAAAGGTATTGCGACAACTGAGTAAATCATTTGTGCAAATGAACCATAGCTAGTTAAACCAAATAAGAAACTGGCAACCATAGCAACTGCTCCTGAAATAATTGCAGGAAATAATGTTTGAAAACTTCTTTGAACAAACCCAGGAACACCTTCAGGCATTTTAATTGTTAAATTTTTCTCAATACATAAAACATAAATTCTTGTACACACTAATGAAGCAATCATTGCTGCAAATAAGCCTTGAGCAGATAACCATGAAGTATCTAGAGCCCCCTCATTTAATGGCGTTAAAACCAAGAATGAAAATACAGAAATCAATCCTGCTGCAATTCCATCTTGCTTATATTGAATTGCTAATTGATATCCAATACAGAAACATGAATATAAAGCAATTAAACTCGTTGTTAATGTTGAACCCGCTAATAGCTTTGCTTTAATTCCCAAATCAGTTATCAAACCTTGCCATGCATCAATTGGTAACACTGCTAATAGTAACGCAATTGATCCTATCATCAATATTGGTAATGTTTGCATTAATCCTTGGGAAATGGCTGTTAAGTATTTATTACCCTGAACTTTACCTGCAAATCCCAAAACCTTTACCATCAATTCATCTTTGTTCATTTTTTAATTTCCTCCTCATACAATATCATTTTGTTTTGTTGCAAACCTACTTGAAACCCCTTACTTCGACTTTATTATATACTTCACAACTAAATTAAGTCAATACAAAAACTAAATATTTTTAATTTATATACTAAACATTTACTAAATAATTAGTATTTGAGCTTGATAAAACAATTAATCAAGGTAATATACTAAATAAAAATAAATTTTCAACTAAATAATTTGAGAAACAATAAAATATAATATATAATATTTCATATACCTACTTTAGAAAGGAGGGTTTTCATGAAAGTTAAAGTTAGAGATATTGCTTTGAAAGCAGGTGTTTCTGATGGAACTGTTTCTAATGCATTGAACAACAGAAAAGGAATTAGTGAAGAAAAACGTGAATATATATTAAAAATTGCTAGAGAGATGGGATATTTTAAAAACAATAGCAGTAGTAATAACAATACCATTCGTTTAATTATCATTTATAAAGATGCCCATATTATAGGAGATACCCCATTTTTCTCAGAACTGATTAGAGGAATCGAAAATGAATGTAGTCTCCAAGGATACGAATTAATTATTCACCATGTTAACTCTGATTCACTACATACAGAAATTACTAAAAGTTTAAAATCAAATCAAACAAAAGGAGTACTTTTGTTAGGAACAGAAATGGATATAGATGATTTAAAACTCTTTGATAATGTTTGTACACCTCTTGTTGTATTAGATAATGAATATGATGATATGTTATATGACTATGTTGCGATCAACAATTCTGATGGCAGTTATGCTATTACAAAACTACTGATTGATAATGGGCATAAAAATATTGGACTTATCAATTCTTCTTATCAAATTAACAACTTTAAGAAAAGGAAAATGGGTTATAGAAATGCTTTGGATGATTACAATTTACCTTTTAGACCAGAGAATGAAATATTAGTCGATCCTAGTCCTGAAGGATCATATAGGGATACAGCAACATATTTAAAGGCTTTTCTAAACGAATTAAGTTTGGATGAACTTCCAACAGCTTTTTATGCCGTAAATGATAATATTGCAATTGGGGCAGTACGTGCATTTCAAGAATTAAATATAGATATTTCAATATGTGGATTTGATGATTTGCCTATTAGTAAATTATTCAATCCACCTTTAACAACTGTACAAGTTGACAAAAAGCAATTAGGAAAAATCGCAGTATCAAGATTAATAAATAAAATCAATGGTGATATAAGTCATTTAAAAATACTTGTGGCAACAAAAATTGTTGAAAGAGATAGCGTAAAAAAAACATGATTTAATCACTAATATTTACACTTAAATATATAAAGATATAAAAATTTAAATCTTATGTAATAATTAATATATCTCCTTAAAGAAAGAAAATCCTTCCAATGATAGTTCATTCCATACTACCATTGGAAGGATTGTTAATATAAAATATTATATAGTCACTATTTTTCTATACTTTTGATTTGTTCTTCTAGATACTGATTATAATCTTTCATAAATTCTTTCACATATTGAAGTTCAATGACTGGATATCTTTTAAAAAATTCAGTATCACGTTTCACCCATAATTTATGACGTTTTTGATGTTCTTTAAAGATCTTTTTACCTTTTCTTGTTAAACAATAATATTTTTCTTTTTTATTGGTTTCTTTTGTATACATTTCTATGAGTTCTTGCTTTAATAAACGTTTGACAATTTTGCTTGCTGCACCTCTCGTCATTTTAAGATGTAAAGATAACTGTGTAATATTAGCATCTTTATGATTACCAATAAAATCGATGCTATGAACATCAGAATAACCATATTGATGTAAAAATTCACTTTCTGTAAGTTTAGAAAGTTGATCCTGCTTTTCTAATTGTTCAGCAAATAGATCTAATAAATCCTGATGCATATTATACCTCTGCTACAACACGACATGGTAATCCTGTCATATCACTATAATGAACAGGATATGTATTTATATAGCAGGTCATGTGATCCTTTGAATGAAGAAAGGTTTGTAGATTACATAAATTTTCTATAACAAAGACATTATGATCAGCACAATACTGATCAATAGGCGTATGTTCTTTACCTCTGCGAATACCAGCACAATCTATTCCTATAATAGCGACTCTTTTGGCAATAAGTTTTTCTATTAACTCATTTGATAATTGTGGATGTTGAGTAAAATACTCTTTATTTCCATAGCCAACATTCTCTATAAAGCCTGTTGCAAAACCAACAAACATTCCTTCCTTAATTTGACTAAAATCAATGTCATTGAATTGAATTTCTTGTTTATTATGGACATTAAATATAACCGAAGGCAAACGCAGATATTCCAATGGAAATTCCTTATTCATGACATCAAAATGTGTCCCTAAATGCCCTACTAATGATTTTTTCTCATTTCCTTGTGCATCTATTATAAGTTCTGGTGTAATTTTTAAAGTGAAATCAACAAACATAATTCACCCTCCTTTTTTTGTTTCCTTAGATACAATATAATTTATATTTGTTTCCATGTCAACAAAAAAACTAAGATTCATAAATCCTAGTTTCATCTAATAATAATTCTATAATAAATTGATTTCCCTCAATTCTCGCTTGTACTGTTCCACCCATTTTCTCAACAAATTCTTTTACAATTGCTAAACCAAGACCAGATGATGTCTTATTTCTTGAAACATCAGCTTTATAAAAACGATCAAAAACATGTTCAATATTAGGAGGACAAGTTTCTTTTATCGTATTTATAAATTCTATTTGATGTCCCTTTTGATAAACTCTTAAATCACCTTTTCCATGTATAATGGCATTATTAATGATGTTTTGAAATACACGTTCAATAGCTTCCTGATTCACTAGACATTGAATAGCTTCATCTTCAAAATGAACTATTGGCTCTTGATGATTATTTTGAAAAAGTCCATAAAAGCTTAATAAAATATTTGCAAAGATTGGATAAATGGGAATTTCTTCTCTGTCTAATTGATAACTTTCAGATGTTAATTTGGTATATAGAAATAATTCTTCTAACATATCTTTAAGTTCTTCCATTTTACATAAAGAAATATGAAGATAACGTTCATTTTTGTCTTGATTATAACTATCTTTTATCATCTGCATATATCCAATCGAACTTGTTAATGGTGTTCTTAAATCATGTGCCATATTTTGTATTGTCATTTTGAGTTGTTGTTCAGCTTTTTGATTGATATACTGTTTTTCTTTGTAGTTATCCATCAAAAGATTTAATTGTAAATATAAGTTATGAAATTCTTGGGTATGAATCTGTGATGTCAAATGAATATGGCTACCTGTTTTGACTGTCTTCAATTGCTTAGTCAGATGTTTCATCTCATTATGACTACGTATTATATATCCAATTAAAAAAACATTTAGCATTATTGATAATACAATGAAGTAAACCATATCATTCCACCACCTTTAGATATCTTTTCTATTTAACTTTAAGGTACTTAATAATATATAAAGAAATATAAAGATAAGTACATTCACTAACATTAACAAAATAACATTGATATCAATATTCTGTACTTGCCTACTTAATAGCCCTAAATGGCTCATCAATGTATAATCAAGTATTTTTTGCCAACCAACAAAATTTAATAACGGACTTGCGATTGCCATCCAAAGACCTGTTGCATAAACAATAACAGTTCCTATACAGCCAGACTTACTCTTAAGCCATACTGTCAAAGTTGTATACATACAAACATATGCAATCGCAATAAACCATAATAGTGCAATATAAAGGAATATCTCACTAATTGTATTCCATATAAAGAATGAAGAAACACAAATATTTAATAACACAAGTTCCCCACAGCACACAAGTATAAGAAGAAGTGCATATAAACTTAAAGCTATAATTTTACTCACAACATAATAAAAACGATTAACATGTGTACTTAAAATATTTTTAGAAAAACCACATTCATTTTCATGACAGTTAAACAAAACAACGACTATTCCTATAAGAATAGCTATAAAGTTTTGAGTATATGTGAGATGAAATAAATCTATGAAAGATAAAGTTTGAGTAGAATCCATACCATCCATTTGAAAAATGAATCCACGTGCTTTCATCCAACTTTGCAAATCTGGATTTAATGCAATATACATAGCAACAAAGAAAATAAATAATAAGAATATAGATAATATGAAAATAACATAGGATGATTTTGATTTCTGTAATCTCTTTAAATCCATTCTCAGCATATTAAACATGACTTTCTCCTCCTTCCATTAAAGATAAGAAATATTCTTCTAAATCTTGGTTATGGAAAGTGGCAGATTGCACAGCAATTCCTTCATTTACAAATTCTGATATTAATTTTGATGAATCAGTATAATTGTAAATATGTAATGCTGTTTGATCTTTAACTTCATATTCTATTTCTTCTGTCATTTCTTCTAATACAAAACATGCTTTTTCAGTATTATCAACTTCAATTGATAAATACTCTTTACATTTTTCATCTAATTGATCTTTTGATATTTCTTGAATCAAAACACCATCTTTAATAATTCCAAAAGTTGTTGCTAATTTATTTAATTCACCAAGAATATGTGAACTAATAATCATTGTCATACCTTGTTCTTTATTTAATTTTAATAAAGTTTCTCGCATTTCACGAATACCTTCTGGATCTAAACCATTAATAGGTTCATCTAAAATTAAGAAATCAGGATTTCCAAGCATTGCCATTGCAATACCTAATCTTTGTTTCATTCCCATAGAAAAATTCTTAACCTTTTTTGAGCCTACATGCTCTAAATTCATAAGTTTTAAAACATCATTAATAACTTGCTTATCTACGATTCCAAGAGACAATGCTTGTAATTCCAAATTATCATAAGCATTCAAATGAGGATATAAACCTGCTTCTTCTATTAATATTCCTATACGCTGATGTGCGATCTGATTATCAGATGGTCCACCAAAAAGTTTAATTTCCCCAAAACTTGAATGTATGAGCCCTGCTATCATCTTTAATGTCGTTGACTTCCCAGCCCCATTTCTACCAATAAAACCATAAATATCACCTTTCTTAATATGCATATCCATATGGTTAACAGCATACTGTTTACCATATTGCTTGCATAACTGATGTGTTTCCACAACATATTGTGTGTTCATATCAACACCCCTTTCTTTTCTAAATATAGAATAGAATATTAAGTTTCAATAAACGTAAAGGAATGTTTAAGAAAAGTTTAAGTTTTTAATCTATAAGCTTAAATCCCATCCCCCAAACAGTCTGAATATAATGATCTGTTCCTGTTGATTTCAGTTTTGTTCGTATATTACTGATGTGGACATGAATTGTTTTGTCTCCAACTACATAATCATCTTCCCAAACATACTCATAGATATTCTCTTTTGTAAAGACCTTTTGTGGATAACGCATGAATAATTCAATAATTTTGAATTCTAGAGATGTCAAATCTATGGATTGACCTGCTGCATTTAAGGTCATTAAATCTAAATCAATTGTCCAATCTTTATAGATCAATTGTCTTTGTTTAGGTTCATATTGACGCAATTGAACTTTAATTCTAGCAAGCAATTCATGAATATCGAATGGCTTACAAATATAATCATTCGCACCTAATTCTAAAAGATTCACTTTACTCTCAATACCACTTTTTGCTGATAACACAATTACTTTAGATGTCTTCGCTAGTTCTTGAATAAGCTCTTCTCCTGAAATACCTGGCAACATTAAATCTAATAATATGAGGTCATAACTTTCCATATGTGTTAAAAGTTTACACTCACTTCCAGAAAACGCCTGATGACAATTATAGTCATAGCCTTCTAGAAATTCTTTAATCATATTATTAATTTCACTATCATCCTCAACAATAAGTATACGTTGCATCCCCATCAACCCCTTTTATTTTATTATAATATTTACTATATGATTTGTATATAATAACAACTAGATAACATCTGAATCTGCTATATTATAAAAGATTGTAGGCTACTTTTTATGGAAAGTAGCCTACATATTTTCGTATTATTTTGTTTTATGATATTTCATATGTCTTCTATACCATTCTTTTAAAACTTTATTTAACATATCATTTAACTGCTGTTGTTCAATAGATGTTAACATATCAAACATATCTTCATCATTTGATTTTTTATGTTTAATCTTTTCTTTTCCTAATGATGTTAAATGTATAATTGATTTTCTTTTATCATTTATATCTTTATATCTTTCAATGAATTGTCTTTGTTCCAGTTTCGATAATATTTCACTCAACGATCCTGCTTCAATTCCTAAAACTTCTTGTAACTGCTTTTGGGACATGGATTCATATTGAAATAATATTTCTAAAATATTTTCTTGTCCTCTTTTCTTACCTGTCTTATGCATAAGAATTTGTCCACACTTTATCAATTGACTTGTCAAATCATTGAATTGACATACCTGTTGCAAATCACTGTTTTGCTTAGAGCATTGATTTTCTTGAGCAAATCTTCCTTCTTCTTCCACTATGACACCTCTTCTACAACAAATGTCTTCATTTCTCTTCTTATAAGATACATAGTTATAAGAAATGCTATTAAATCTGCAATTGGTACCGCTATAAAAACACCATATAATTTAAATATCATGGCCAATATAAGTATTAGCGGTATTAACAACAAGCATTGTCTTAATAAATTTAAAAAACTTGATTGTTTAACCATTCCAATGGCTTGGAAAAAGTTTGCACACATTGTTTGACAACCAATAAGTGGTAAACAGATAAACCATATTCTCAATGATATACTTCCTAAATTAATAATTTCTGCTTCTTGATTAAACATAGAGATTATCATCGCAGGGAATATTTCAATAATTAAAAAACCAATAAATGCTATTATTGTTGAGCCAATGACTGTATATTTCAATGTCTCTTTGACACGATCATATCGCTTAGCTCCATAATTATAACTAATAATAGGTTGTTGTCCTTGTACCATTCCTGTCAATGGCATTAACATAAGTGTCTGTACACTGGTAATAATACCCACTGTAGATATAGCAGTGTCTCCACCATATGTCCCTAATGTTCCATTAATAACAATATTTAAAACGCTGGCTGACATCTGCATTAAAAATGCTGGTAATCCTGTTTTCAAAATCATATATGTAAAACGTTTTTTCAACTTCATATGAACTAATTTACATTGAATAAGCCCTCTCTTTCCAAATAAGAAAGCAAGTTGCCATACCATACTTAAAAATTGCCCACCAATTGTTGCAAGTGCTGCACCTTCCATTCCCATATGAAATTGAACAATGAATATATAATCAAAAACAATATTAAATCCTGCACCTAATAATTGTGAAACCATTGCATTTCTTGCATTGCCCTGTGCTCTTGAAAAGTTATTGCCACACATTGCAACACATTGAAAAACTGCTCCATACAAAATAATACTTAAATATGCCCTTGCATGCGGTAAAACACTTTCACTTGCGCCCAAGACTGTAAGTATAGGATCCATAAATAAGTTCCCAAAAATCATAAACACCAATCCAAAAATAACAGTAATCATTAAGGAATTACCTTGATAAAATTTTGCATCTTCATCTTGCTTTGCACCCAAAGCAATTGAAAATCGAGTTGCACCACCAACTCCTGCCATTAAACTTAACGCCATTAATACAAGTGTTACTGGATATGATATCGTAATTCCTGCCAATCCAATCGAACCTAGATGTGGTGCATTTCCAATAAACATTCTATCAACAATATTATATATTGCATTAACAATCATTCCAATCATAGCTGGAACTGAAAGTTCTACTAATAGTGGCAAAATTTTGCCAGTTTCCATCTTCTCTTTATTCATACATAACTTCTCCCTTTAGGTACCTAACGAATATATCATAAACTTCTTGTCTTTATTTGTCAAGATACCTAATTTATCTCATTTTACGAAGTAAAAACTATCAATTGATAGTATGATGATAGAGTTGACTATAAGGTTTATGAAATATAGATAAAGATATATAGTTATCTTAGGCACAGTCACACATCATTTCATAAATAAAAGAGAGGATAAAAGTCAAATACATTTCGTATGCATATTTTCTCCTCAAAAACTTATGCATCTCCATTACCTCAAAATCATTAGACACATCTTTAAGTTTTTTTATTAAAAAACTGTGATTTCTCACAGTTAACTATAAATCTTTTATATACCACTTATCACATGCAAAGTGTGGTCCATCTACAATTGGCTTATCTAATAATTGGAAGCCATTTTTTATATAAAACTTATTAGCAGCTACCATGTTTTCAAATGTTTCTAGATAACATTTTGAATAATGCTTTTTAGCAAAATCTAAAGATAAATCTAAAAGCTGTTGTGCGATTCCAGTTCCTCTTGTTTCCAAAAGACAATACATTTTCTGAAGTTCACAAACATCATCTTTTCCCTCAACAGGTCCAATTCCACAACCCCCAACAATGTGACCTTCATTCTCAACAACAAGATACTGCATATTCATAGGTTGATAAACCTGAAAGAATTGTCCAAGATTTGGATCTTCCCAAGCGCAACCAGGTTTATTAGCATTGAATTCAAGAAGACAGGTGCGAATCAATTGCTCAACCTCTTGATTATCTTTTTCCTCAATCAGTCTAATCAGCATGCGGAATGACCTTTTTTAAACGCTTTTCAAAATCCCTTCTAGAAAACATAATTATGGCTCCACAACCCAAACATTTAATTTTAATATCTGCACCCATTCTAATAATCTGCCATTGATTAGATTTTTTACATGGATGCTGTTTTTTCATTTCAACAATATCATTTAAATTATATTCCATGTTCTATCCCTCTCTTTGATTATAAGCTAATAAAGTATTTTCTAATAACATTGCAATAGTCATTGGCCCTACTCCACCAGGAACTGGAGTTATATATGATGCAATATCTTCAACATCTTTAAAATCAACATCACCACATAGTTTTTTATTCTCATCACGATTCATTCCAACATCTAATACCACTGCACCTTTTTTTATATAATCCTTATTAAAGAATTTTGTCTGTCCAATAGCCGCAATCAGAACATCTGCTCTTTGACATACATTTTTTAAGTTTTGAGTCCGAGAATGGGCAATTGTTACAGTGGCATTTTTTTGTAGACATAATAATGCAACAGGTTTCCCAACTATATTACTTCTTCCTACTACAACAACTTCTTTTCCAGTTAGATCAAAGCCAATTTCATCTAATAAAACCATCATCCCTTGTGGTGTACAAGGAACAAGGCCTTTTTGACCTAATAAAAGTTTTGCAACATTTGATGGATGAAAGCCATCAACATCTTTACTAGGATCAATTAAATCTAAAATTCTCTCTTCATGTATATGTGAAGGCAATGGTAATTGAACAAGTATTCCATCAACTGACTGATCTTGATTTAAA
The DNA here is from genome assembly GCF_984815275.1 of Coprobacillus sp. Classification (NCBI taxonomy): domain Bacteria; kingdom Bacillati; phylum Bacillota; class Erysipelotrichia; order Erysipelotrichales; family Coprobacillaceae; genus Coprobacillus; species Coprobacillus sp. The sequence goes on along the minus strand of NZ_CFJNYH010000023.1, from coordinate 21,909 downwards.
CCAGTTATAACTTGGATAAGTTCTTGTTCATTTATTGTATCATCTAAACGTATAATTTCTGATAACATGCCTACATATGCACATGCCTTTTCTTTGTTTCTTACATATGTTTGACTTGCTTGGTTATCCCCCACCAAAACAACAGTTAATTTAGGAATTCTTTTTCCTTCACTTCTTAATAAATCAATTTTCTTTTTTAATTCATCTTTTCTTTTTAAAGAAATTGCTTTCCCATCTATAATCATAAAAATCCCCCCTATAATTGTTTTTATTATAATTGAATTTTAGCTTCATGTAAACTTAAACAAGAAAAAAGAAATGAACTACATATATGTTATATAATTACTTTATTATCAATTTCTATTATTATTTATTTTAAAGTATTTTGTTAATAACAAAAATTATAAATCAATTGCCCACATCTAATCACAAAATAGATTTATTTTCATAAAATATGAAAAGGAAGTGATTTTATCGAAAATATATATAAAGAAACAGTTTATCATGTTTCTGTTTTAACAATGATTGAAAATTTAATCCTCTCCATTTTTAAATTCTTAGCTGGTATTTATGGTCATTCGCATGCAATGTTAAGTGATTCTATTCATTCTATGAGTGATGTTATAAGTACTGTCATAGTCATGATTGGTGTCCATTTTTCAAGTATGAAGGAAGATAATGAGCACCCATATGGGCATGAACGAATGGAATGCATTGCTGCTATGATATTATCAGTATTATTAGTCTTCACAGGATTACAAATTGGCTATAACAGCTTATTATCATTATTTGATACTCAAACGATTATGATTCCTTCTATGATTGCGCTTATTGCCTCAGTAGTTTCTATTCTCACAAAGGAAATGATGTATTGGTATACTCGATTTCATGCCAAAAAAATTCATTCATCAGCACTTATGGCAGATGCTTATCATCATCGCAGTGACGCGTTATCATCTATTGGAAGTTTGGTAGGAATTGCAGGAGCAATGCTAGGATATACATTTTTAGATCCTTTGGCAGGTATAGTTATTTGTGTTTTTATTTTAAAGCCTGGAGTCACTATCTTTTATGATGCGACTACCAAAATGATAGATCATAGCTGTTCAAATGAAATCACCCATCAATTAAGACTTTTTATCTTACAACAACAAAATGTTGAGTGTATAGACTCATTAAAAACCAGAATGTTTGGTGAAAAATACTATGTAGATTTAGAAATTGGTGTTCAAGAAGATTTATCCTTAAAAGAAGCCCATCTTATTGCTCATAAAGTTCATGATGCCTTGGAAAAGGAATTTCCAGATATCAAACATTGTATGATTCATATTAATCCACATCTTTAAAAGTTCTGCTCAGTCATGCAGAACTTTTTAATACCTTAAAATAATATGGTAAAATAAAAAAAATGAGACATTCTATTGATTTGAATCGTGTTATAAATGAAGGAGGGATATTATGCATCAACCAAGAATCCATAGTGATGAGGAAATTATTGCCGTCTATCAAAGACATATAGATATGGTATTCAGAATTTCTTATTCATATTTGAAAAATATAGCCGATAGTGAAGACGCTGTATCAATGACCTTTATAAAATATATGAATAATGATATTGTGTTTCATTCTATTGAACATGAAAAAGCGTGGTTCATTGTCACCTGTACACACGTTTGTAAAGATATGCTTAAACAAAGATGGCGAAGACATATCTCTTTTGATGAAAATCATATTGTAAAATTGGAAACTTTTCAAATTGATCAAACATTGGAAGCCATTCTTAAATTACCAGCTCGTTATAAAACAGTTATCTATATGTATTACTATGAAGGGTATAATAGTGAGGAAATTGCAGAAATCTTGCACAAACCATCTTCTACAATTCGTAATCAATTAGCAAGAGCTAAAAAAATATTAAAAAGAAAGTTAGGTGATTTAACATTATGAATCCTATTCAAAAAGCTTACCAACACATACAAATGGACAATCAATCAAAAAAAGAAGTGCTTCAAGACATCTTATCTTCTCATCCAAAACCAAAAAGAATAAATGACCGTTATAAAATGATAACATTAAGTTGCTGTATATGTATTGCATTTATATGTTTTATCTTGTTTATGCCAAAAAAGCCAAACACTGCAAACCCATCAACACAACCTTCAAAACAAAATCAGACAAACACAAATTCTGAACTTTACTCATTACCTTCAGAAATCTCCTTAGAAGATATGAAAACATATCCATTCTATATAAGAGTCCATCAAGATGACTATCATCAAGAACTGTTAACACAATTTCTTAATCATATTGAAAATCAAGAAAAGGCTTCTCTTATTATTGTACAATATACGATTGAAGGTGATCCGATTTTGCTAGATGTACAATATCAAAATAATAAAGTCACTATTTTTTATGATGCAACTAGGGACAAATATGGAGTAGATTCAAAGATTACAAAACAGGAGTTTAAGTCTCTTGGTATATATGAAAATACACTGTATGCTTATAATGATCTCCTTAATCAAGATACTATTAACAATAATCAAGCCTATTATATAATCGATATTCAACAAAAATAAAAGATAGGAGAATGCTATTATGCGTAAAATAACTGCTATTATTTGTATCCTCATTTTCATTCTTCTTCCCACAAATGTCTATGCAGATATGGGTCCAAAGCCAAGTGTTGTTCTTAACTTTTATGGTTTAAACAATGAAAAGTGTTATGTTACCCTTCTATCAAAAGAGGATTCATCTGGTCCTTGGTCTGTATATAAAAACACAGAAGATTCTAAGCGTCTTATGGAAAATATGGATGAAAACATTTGGCAATCCTTTGTGAATTATAAAGATAATGATGGTTATTATTTTCTCCAGTTTTTTGATGAATGCACTAATAATCAAAGAGTAACCTGGGGATATCATCCACCAGAAGAATTTAAAATACTGTTATTCTTTCCAGATTCTCATCAATTTATATCTAGTAAAACCTATAAAAGATATGCTTTTGATAGTTATTATAAAGTGACAATAGATAGTCAGTCCCAACAACTTAATGTGACTTCTCAAGAATGGGATAGACAAATAAAAGTTGAACAGAATATAGCATTTGGATGGATACAAACTTCTTTATTTATCAGAATCTTACTCACTATTATTATCGAACTTATGGTTGCTAATATGTTTCATATCAAGAATCCTAAACAACGGGGACTGATTATTGTTACGAATATTTTTACACAATTGCTATTAAATGCCTTATTTAATCTTCTTCCACTTCAACAAAGCACTATTTTATTGATCTTTCATTATTTATGGATAGAATTACTTGTTATTGGTATTGAGATGGTTATTTATATACAATGTATTAAAAAATGTGGACTTCCTAAACCTTCTCATAGAAAAATACAAGTATACACAATGACTGCCAATGTTATATCATTTTTAATTGGACTTATTACCAGTTCAATGATTTAAGCCACTATCAAAATCCTCATCATAATATTTTTCGTTATGATAAAAAAACCAGAAATCAAACTGATTTTCTGGTTTTCTCATTATCCTTCAATTCCTTCTTTTTCTATTAATGATCTTTCATATACTTTAAAGAACGGATAGTATACTGCAACACTGATTGCTAATAAAATAAACATAAATATAATATTTCTAAAATCAAGTGCTGATAGGAAACCTTGCGCAAAGAATGGAGTAAATGATGGGTCAATGATATATCCCATACTAACCAATCCAACTTTTTGTACTATAAAGCCTAATCCAATAGAAATACATGGCATCACTACAAATGGAATTGCTAAAATTGGATTTAAGACAATAGGTCCTCCAAAAATAACAGGTTCATTAATACCACAAATACCTGGAACAACACTTAAACGTCCAATTGATTTTAAATGCTTTACTCTTGAGAAACACATTAATAAAACAAGTCCTAATGTATTTCCTCCACCACCAAGGACAGCATAACGATACATCTGTAAGTTCATAATTTGAGTTGGACCTTTACCAGCATTAACGAGTTCAGCATTAATCCCTGAATTTGTTAATCCCAATACAAAGACAATTGGAAAAATAATAGATGATCCATTAATACCAAATAACCACAAAATATTAGAAAACGCAAAGATTGCCATATAAGCCCAAATATTATCAACGCTTGAAATTGCTGGAGTCAATAAACTCATGATTAATTCTGGCAAAGCTTTTGAAGTTATTGCTATTAAAATCAAATTTAATCCATATAATATAATAATATTTGCTGCTAATGGTAATAATGAATTGACGAAGTTTGTTACAGCAGTAGGCACACTTTCAGGAAAAGTGAAAACAATTTTATGACCTACAATACGACAGATTTCAACCGATAATAAACCAACAATTAAGGCAACAAATAATCCATCAGCACCTAAATATGTCATTGACAATTGCCCATCAGTCACTGGTGCACTAATCATTAAGAATACACACATTGCAATAATACCATTAATTGCTGATTTCATTTTATAACTTTCAGCTAAAGAATAACTGACTCCAAAAGCAGTAACTAATCCAATGAGTCCCATTGTCATCGTATATGGAATTGTAATTGTATTATAGTTTGCAACTGCCCATTGTTTCCATCCAATCATCATTTTCATAAAGATATTGCTTGTATTCAAATCAACAATATCTAAATTAATTGGTGGATTGGCGATAATTAAAAAGATAGATCCCACAACAATTAATGCTAGTGACATCATCATTCCGTTAGAAATTGCTTGTAAATGTCTTTGATTACCGAGTTTGTTTGCTAACGGTGCTAACATTCTTTCTAAACAACTAATCATTTTTGCTCTCCCTTATTTAAAATTGCCATCCATTGAATTTGAATGCAGAATCTACAACATTCTCTGGATCATATTCTTCTAAGATTTTTGCATATCTCTCTTTATAGTCATTATCAACCTCTTTTTGAGGATATACTTTACTAGCTTCATTTAAGAAGTGAAATGAATCTCTTCCCATTGCCTGTCCTCTTTGTGTGTGTTTATCTAATGCATAATCAGGAATTTCTGGAAACTTACCCATTGCAAAAGACTTAATACAGATATTCTTTAATAAGTCACTAGAGCGATCCTTTTCTGATGAACATAAATAACGGATTGCATGAATAAAATACATTGGCTTATCACCATCAGCATAATCAAATTGTTTACTCATCTGATAAAGATTATTCACCATAATTGCAGCCATAGGATTTCCCATACCAATATCTTCAACTGATATTGTTAGAAGTCTCCTCCATAACTTTTCCTCTAATTGAGGTGATGAAATATACATCTCATATGCAAACATACATGCTTGTTCTTCTAAACCTCTTCTTATTGATTTTTGTAATGCTGAAATCACTTCATCTCCAGCATATCCATTTCTTGTTGTAATTTTTGACCATGGGTCATACATAGTTTTAGCCATTCGTCTTGCTCCTTTCTTTTTTCTATGACATAATAATATCAGGAGGTGTCTTTATGAATATTGTCCATTTATCAGAGAAATATGAATTAAATGATCTTGAAAAACAAATTATCATATATATCCAAGAACATATGAAGGAATTGAAGTCAATTGGTATACGTCAAATGGCAAAAGATAACTATACAAGTACATCCACTATTTATAAGTTATGTGATAAATTTGGATTTGACGGATATAGCGATATGATTTATCACCTGACATCTACCAAGGATAATGCTATCGACTTACAATCGAAATATAATGAATACCACGAACAATTCTCTTACATAATTCATGACAAATCTAAACGAATTATTGTCTTTGGATTAGGTTTCTCTGCACCTATTGCTGAATACATGCAACAACGTTTAACTTTACTTGGTTATCAAGCCTTATGTGTTGTCCATATGGAAATGTTCAGTCAATGGTTTAATGATGATACAATTCTAATTGTTATTTCTTATTCAGGAAAAACACCACGTCTCAATGAGATTGTTGAAACTGCTGCTTCAAATCATGTTCCAATTATCAGTTTCCTAGGCAATCAGGATTCTTCTATTTTTAAATATTCGACATTACCATTAATTATAGGAAATTATGATTCATTTTCTCATGATTTAAATCAAGCAAATACATTTTTTGGTGAAACAATCATTGCTTTTGAGACTCTTGTATTCAATTAATATCACAATGCCATTATACAAACATCGACATACTATGATAAGAGATGAGGGTAATAAAAAAACATGTTATGAAACTTATAACATGTTTTTTAGCATTATATACAAATTAACCAAGAATAATATTGAATTGTAAACACTATTTCTATATCAATTATGTTAAGAAGAAGAGCAAAAACAAATATGTTTCTTCTTATCTATTTTATTCTTTTCATAATATCTCTGGCAATCAATATTCCATTCGCACCAGCTTGTGCAAGCCCTCTTGTTAAACCTGCACCATCTCCACCAACATACAAGCCATCAATTTCACTTTCAAAGCCTTCCCTTACTTTTGGTCTTGCTGAATAAAATTTAGCTTCAACACCATAAAGCAGTGTATGTTCATTTGCAATTCCAGGTGTAACATGATCTAAAGCTTCAATCATTTCAATAATTGATTTCATAGTATTATATGGTAAAACGAGTCCTAAATCACCAGGCACAGCTTCTGGAAGTGTTGGTACTGTGTATCCTTCTTTTAAACGTTTCTCAGTCGTACGTCTCCCTCTTTTAATATCACCATATCTTTGCACAATAATACTTCCATGAGATAGCATATTTGCTAATCTTGCTACTTCATGTGCAAATTCATTGGGTTCATTAAATGGTTCACTGAATACATGGGAAACCAACAATGCAAAATTTGTATTAGGACTTCCCAATTTAGGATCATGATAAGCATGTCCGTTTGCTAACATTGTTCCTGAATGATTTTCAACAACAACATGTCCACTTGGATTTGAACAGAAAGTACGCACTTTTGTACCAACTGATGCATTATAAACAAATTTACCTTCATATAAGTTTTTATTAATTTCATCCATAACAATATTATTTGTTTCTACACGAACACCAATATCAACTTGGTTATTATATAACTCCAGCCCTTGGTTTTTCAAAACTTTTGATAACCATGTTGAACCATCTCTACCTGGTGCTAATACAATATAAGATGCAGTAATTTCTTCACCATTTTCTAAAACAATACCTTTGGCACGATTATTTTCTACAATAATATCCTTCACAGCAGTTTTATAAGCTGTATCTATATGTTCTTTTAATTCATTTGACATTTCAGTCATAATTCTTAAATTCTCTTCTGTTCCAAGATGTCTGACTTTTGCACGAAGAAGCTTTAATCCTACTGCATAACCTCTTCTTTCAATATCCTTAATTTTATCAGTTGTTGGATCAGTAATGTCATGAGTTGCCCCATGTTTTAAATACAATTCATCAACATAATGAATAACATTTTCAACTTCCTGATTATCTAAATAGTCAGTCAGCCAACCACCAAATTCACTTGTAATATTAAATTTTCCATCAGAATAAGCCCCCGCTCCACCAAATCCTGAAGTAATTGAACATGCTGGTAAACACCCAGGCTCATGTTCTTTGATTTGTGGACAGCTCTTGATTTTCTTATCTTTGATTGGACAATGGCGATACATAACATCATGACCTTTATCAATCAAAAGAACTTTTAATTCTGGATTCTTTAAATACAATTCATAACTTGTCATAATTCCTGCTGGTCCAGCACCAACAATGATAACATCATAATTTTTTTGCATAAAAAAACGCCTCATTTCTGGGCATAAAATGAATTATCCTCAATTATTATATCCATATTTTCAATAAATTGTCAACGAAAACAAGTTTTGAGTTTTGATAACTTGTTTTTATCTATGAAATAATAACTTCAAACATTCCTTTCAATGAAAAACAGCATTGACTTATCACACAAGAAATAAAGCAACTATCAATGGTATAGTCACAACTGACAATAAAGTCGTCATAAAAACTGTTTTAGCAGCAAGAGAAATATCTCCATCATATTCTGTAGCAAACAAAACTGCACTATTAGCAACTGGCATAGATATCATAATTAAAGCAATTCCCAAAATAAGTGGATCTCCAACAACCAATTTTAAAAGAGGATAAGCAATAACTGGAACAATAATTTGTTTAATCATTGTATAAGGATATATCTTAAATTCAGTAAACACTTCCTTAATTGGAATTGTAGCAAGTGTTGACCCAATTAATAGCATTGCCATTGGGGTTGTAATATCTCCAATCATTGTAATTGTTGAAGATAAAACATCAGGTAACTTTATGCCTGTAAAATAAATGAATAAGGCAACCAGTGAAGCTATAACACCAGGAGACAATAAGTTCTTAGGATTCAATTTCACTTTATGGCCTGTCCCATAATTCATAATCACAACGCCTACTGTAAAAACAAATAAATTAAAAATCATATTGAAGATAGCTGTAAAAAACACTGCTTCATAACCAAATATCGCTTTCATAACTGGAAATCCCATAAAACCAATATTTGAAAAAACTGTCATAAAGATATAGAGTCCCTGTTGTGGCAAAGGAATTCTTAAAACTTTAACAATGAAAAAGCCCAAAATAGGCATAATGAAATAAATAGCAAAGCCTAATATAAAAACAAAAAATATATCACTTAACCCTTGAGTAACAGTTGTAGATAAAACAGATGACACAATCATAGCCGGTGTTGTCACTGTTAATAATATTGATGTTAACTTCTTATTCAAATCAACATCAAATAATTTCATTTTAAATAAAAAATATCCTAACGCTATAACCAAAAATAACTGAATCATCTGCATTAATATAACTTGAATATCCACAACTTATTCCCCCTAACCTTTTAAACCATTAGCCTGTCTTTCCATATTTTCCACGACAACATCATAGATCTCTCCAAGTGTTGCTGCATATTCCAGAATTAGCCAAGGTTCATTAGTATGATAATGAATTTTAATTAATTCCTCATCACCAACTGCTAATAAGCAATCTCCTTTAAAATGATTAGTTATATAATCATTAATCTGATCTTCATTTAGATTCTGTCCTTCAATCAATAATTGTGTATCAAATTTAAATTCTACCATGTCTTTCTCCTTTCAAAAGAAAATGTATTCACTGACTTCTTATACTAAAATAAACACATCCCTTATATTTACTCCCATTATAATATTCTACCTTAAAAGTTAGTTATTTTTTCAAAAACTGAAACAGTTTTACATTTTCTTTCTATATGGATGACTTATTTGATATACACGACAAAATTTATATCACATATATTATATTATGATAATCAATGGTAACACTTCATAGAGATAGATATTTTTATTCTCAAAATTATCTTAAACTTATACAAAATCTAACAGATTTTTACTTGACTTTACACTACATTTTCATCATACTTTGAATAGAAAAAGAAAGGATGTGGGATTATGGATGAAGGCAAACCGAAACCGAGTAGTTATGATCTCACAATGATGAGACCAACATAAAGAATGGAGGTCAAATATGGAAAACAAAACACAGATTCAATTAGAAAAATTATTACAAGCATTGGTTAAGCATGATACTCAACAGATTGATGATATCTATGAACATGTTCAAACCATTGACTTAGCAAAAGAGATTGAAGATCTTGAAGACAATCAATTAGAATATCTATGTAATCATATTGATGATGAAAAATTAGCTGAGATTCTTGAAGAATCAGATGAAGATTTACAAGTTGATATTATTGATTGCTTAAATAATAAACGTATATTAGATTTATTTAATCTTATTCCAAAGGATACAATTGTTGATATCTTAGGGGAACTCCCTATGGGAAAAAGAAAACAACTTATTAATTTAATGAAAGCTGGAGATAAAAAAGTTATTGAACAATTACTAGGCTATGAAGAAGATAGTGCTGGTGGTTTAATGACTACTGAATATATTGCTCTCTCTCAAAATCTTACAATGATTAATGCATTGAAGAAGATTAAGGAGATTGGTCCAAAGACAGAAGTTATTGAGACTATATTTGTTCTCAATGATAAAAAGCAATTAATTGGAACAGCTGATTTAAGAGATATATTGGTTGCTAATGATAATGTAACATTAGGCTCTATTATGGATGATCAAGTTATTTCTGTTGCTCCTGAAACAGATCAGGAAGATGTTTCTTTACTCGTTTCTAAATATGACTTAACAACGATTCCTGTTGTTAATAAAAATAATGGATTGCTTGGAATTATTACTGTTGATGATATCATTGATGTTATTCAAGAAGAGCATACTGAAGATATGTTACAAATGCATGGGGTTAATAAAGAAGAATCTTTGGATTCAACTTTATTAGAATCTATCAAGATGCGTTTACCTTGGTTGATTGTGAATCTTGTTACTGCGTTTTTAGCATCTTTTACAGTTAAAATGTTTGAAAGTACTATTGAACAAATTGTTGCTTTATCAGCAACAATGACGATTGTAACTGGAATGGGTGGAAATGCTGGAAGTCAGACACTTTCTATTATGATTCGAAGTATTGCTTTAGGAGAAGTTCATTTTAAAGATTGCTTTCCAGCTTTTATAAAGGAGATATTTCTTGGTATAATTAATGGATTAGTGACAGGTGCAGTGACAGGTGTTATTGTTTATGTTTTATATGGTAATTTTTATTTAGGTATTATTATTTGTATTGCTATGATTGGAAATCTTGTAGTTTCTGGTTTTTTTGGATTTGTTATACCTGTTGCATTAAAAGCTTTACATGCTGACCCAGCATTGGCTTCGTCTATTTTTTTAACAACTGCAACTGATGTCTTAGGATTCTTCATTTTTCTAAGCCTTGCCAATTTATTTTTACCATATTTAATTTAAAACAACATTTTATAAAAAGGAAGTAGATACTATTTATTTTTAATAGTTTCTATCTTCCTTTTTACTATCTTGTATTTTTCATATCAATAACATATTGTTTATGAAAAGTTTAAATACAGTTAAATATGAGATTCTACATCCACTCAGTTCCATCCTCACGTTTTAAAATATAACGAATCATTTTAAATAGTTCTTCTTGTGTTCGAGATTTTACAATAAATACATAGTTTCCCATAGCTGCTGCCAATACTTCAGGAACATCAGTTTCTAAAGCAATATTTTGACCATAGATTTCACGAATTTGATCATAGTTGTGTGCATAACCAAAACCTTCTCTACGACCAGTATATGCAACCCAATATTCTCTCTTTATATCATAAAAACATTGGTTGTATTTGACCATATCAGCCCAAATTGTATAAACATCAACATTATACGCAAAGTTCATCATATCAGGCATATATGCTCCTGGAGCACGCATATTGACTTCTAACCCAACTATGTCTCCTTTTTTACCAAGACCATCACGATCTTCATCTAGTCTAAAAAATTCAAAATGGAAAAAACGACTTCTTGTATCAAATGCTTCAACTGCCTTTTTTCCTACTTCATATAAATCTAATCCTTCTATGGGTTGTGAATAAAAAGCTGTATCACTTGCTTCATTGACATTATCCATAATAGAATTAAGCATCACATGACTTGTTGCTATCAAAATATTTTTATCTTTATCAGTAATACCATCAAATGTTTCAACATGACCAGGCACCATTTCTTCAATAATAAATGATATATATGGTTGTTTTGTCGCAAAGAAATAATCTAATTCATCATCACTTTTAAGTTTATAAGTAGAACTCGCTCCCACCCCATTATCAGGTTTAACAATAACTGGATAGCCAACTTTATTGGCAAAAGCTTTTGTAGCTTGATAATCATCTACCATTCTAAATCTGGCTGTTGGAATTCCAACCTGCCTATAAACATCTTTCATTTTTGATTTATATTTCATTGGTACCATATTTTGAATTTTTGTTCCAGTTGTGACATTAAAATCATTACGTAAAGTTGCTTCTAATTCAAGCCAATATTCATTTTGAGATTCAATCCAGTCAAGTTTTCCATAATGCCAAGTAAAATATGCACAAGCACGATAAACCTCTTCATAATCCTCTAAACTATTAACTTTATAGTATTCAGTCAAGGCAATCTTAGTATAAAATGGCAAACTCTCATAACTTGCATCACCAATCCCTAAGACATTCACACCTCGTGCTTTTAATCGATCACAAAAATTATAAAAATAAAGAGGGAAATGTGGTGATATAAAAATAAGATTCATACTACACCACCCTTTCTACAAAGTATGGAAATTGGATTCTCCACCATGGCCAATCATGATCCACATCATAACCCCAAAAATCTACCCATGCTGGAATATCTTTATATTCAAATAACTCTTTCATTCTTGCCGTACTTCTTATCATATCATCTTCCCAGGCTCCCTGACCAGTACATAAAACAATATGACTGTGACGATACATTTCTACATAAGGATGATCATAATTCATGCCATGAAGATATTGGATTGGAGAATTACGATAGAGAATTTCATCATGATAATTATCAAAGAATAAATCACTATCATAATATCCACTTAATGCAATTGTTCCAATAAATATATCAGGTTTTCTTAACATAAAATTCAAAGCATGTGAAGCTCCCATTGAACATCCAGTTGTATAAATACCTCTTGCATAACTTTCACCATTTCCATAATAATTGATTTCAAAAATTCTAGGTACCAATTCATTAACGATATAATAAAACCATTGCTCATGTATATAAGTTCTATGGCGATTATCTGCTCCTTTAGCTGACCATGACTCTTGATCAATGCTATCACAACAGAATAATTGAATTCTTCCTTGATCAATTAAATGTTCTATTGTTGCAATCATTCCATTATTTTCAAAATCAAAATAACGTCCATCTTGCGACGGAAAAACTAGCATGGGTTGTCCAGCATGACCATAAACCATAAACTCCATATCTCTATTTAAACATTCACTATATTCTTTAAACCATTCTTTTTTCATATTGATTCCTCCTACTCTAGAACATATTCAACAAAAGCATTGACTTCATCCATCGTTGCAAACCTTGCTGTATATGTAAAATTCCCCATCGCACCACTTAAAATATCTGGCATTCTTTCAGCTGTAACCAAATCAAATTGATATTTATTCATAATTTGATTATGACTGTGAGTATAACTCAACAGATCTCGCCTTCCACAATATACACAATAATATGGTCTTTCATGATTATATTCACTAAAGCCTTTCGTAACCATGTCAGCATAGATATCATAAACATCAATATTATTTGCAAAATTCATCATATCTGGTGTATATCCTCCTGGCGTTCTTAAATTAACTTCCAATCCAATGAGATCACCTTTTTTGCCTAATCCTTGCTTATCTTCTAATAATCTAAAGAACTCCATATGAAAACATCTTCCAGCTGTATAAAATGCTTTCACACATGCCTGACCAGCCATCTTTAAATCATATGGAATATCTCTTAAAGAATAGTAATACATACTACTTGCATTATTCACAACATCCATAATTGGATTTGGAAAAACATGAGATGTTTCAAAAAGAATATCCTTATTTAAATTTGCAATACCATCATAAGAAATAATTAATCCATTAACATACTCCTCCATAATATATTGTGTGATATGTTCTTCCTGATAAAACAATTCCAACTCCTGTTGATTAGTTATTTTGTATGTCTTAGCTGCTCCTACTCCATTATCCGGTTTGACAACTACAGGATATCCAACCTCTTTAATAAATTTTAAACCATCCTGTAAATCACTAACCAAATGATATCTAGCTGTTTTGACTCCTGCTTTCTGATAAAATGCTTTCATCTTTGATTTGCATTTTATATCATCAATATGATTTGTATGAATTCCAGTTGTTATATTAAAATCAGTTCTTAATCTTGCATCTTGTTCTAACCAATACTCATTATTAGATTCTAACCAATCGATATGGCCATAATGAAATACAAAATAACCCATAGCTTTTACCATTGCTTGATAGTCTTCCATAGAATAAACTTGATAATAATCATCTATAGCATTTCTTAAATCTTCTGTTAAATCTCCATATGGGGTATCTCCAATAGCTAAAACTGTCACACCCTTTTTCTTTAAACGATCACAAAAATGAAAGAAATTTTTTGGAAAACTTGGTGATATATAAACAAAATTCACAATAACTCCCCCTTTGCTTTCTCTTATTATATCATATATATTTATATTATAAGTCATTTTTCAGTGTTATTTTTTCTAAATATGAAACAAAAAAGATAATTATTTCTAATTATCCTTAATTCTTTGATTGACTTTTTGTTTTAAACAAACCATACATCATCAATATAACTGATATAACCAAACTTATAAATCTTATTTCATGCGTTATCCAATGTGCATCATAAAGAAAATATGTTGCTGTACTCAACAGCATCCCAATAGAAATATAATAATTTGGTTTACACCCTCTTTTACACATATTTATTCCTCCTCAGTATTTTTTAGAATAATAAATTTTGAAAGCAATTGTAATAAGAAGAATACTATAAATAACACATAACAATGTAAAAGCAATCAATTGATTGAAATAAATTATAACACAAGTTACCATTAATAAAGTGATAACAACTGTTATAAGTGTAGATTGACTTGTCTTTTGCTTAATCATCTTTTTTCTTTCATCATGTTCAGAAATTTCAAGTTTCTTTAATTCATTATCATCTTTAAGTATGCGTGAATACTTATAAACACCTATACATCCTAACAATGACAATCCAATAAGAAGTCCTATTTGAAAACTAGTAGCTATATCTAATTGAGGATCAATAGGAATAATATTTAAAACAATATCTAATATAACTGCCAAAAGTATTAGACATTTTAATATAAAATTTCTTCTTTGAATAACTCTTTTAAAATCTTCCATTAAATCATTCCCTCCATATCTGAAAAATCGAATACTTCTTCTATACTTAAATGAAAATATTTTGCTATCTTATAAGCCAAAACTAAAGATGCTATATATTTTTCTTTTTCTAGTGATATAATTGTTTGTCTTGTTACACCTACTGCTAAAGCCAATTCATCTTGCGAGACTTTATTTATTTTTCTTAACTCTTTTATTTTGGTTTTCACACTATCACTCCTTATAAATAGTATAGTACACTTTACATTAAATGTAAAGTTCATTTTACATTTAATTATAAAAAAAGGAGAGATTAATCATCTTCTCTCATATATTTCTCTTTTTTATGTTTATACATGATTTCATCAGCACGTTTCAATACGTCATAAAAATCACTATCTTTACTCTCATCATAAATAGCAAAACCAATTGATAAATCTGGATTTTCTAGAAAATCAATAGTACGTTTATGAAACTCATTATAAATACATTCAACCATAGTCTCTACTTTTTGCCTATTTACACAATTCATAATAACAACAAATTCATCACCACCAAGCCGATAGCTGATCCCCAATTTGCCAACTGCCTTCTTGATAGCCTCAGTAGCCAAGCGAATATATTCATCACCATAACTGTGCCCATAATTATCATTTACTTTTTTTAATCTATCTAAGTCTATCATGATAATACTTAAAACTTTATCTTTGATATAGAAATTCATATAATCATATTCTAAAGAAGCTCTATTCTTAAGCCCAGTCAATCCATCAACATTATACAAGTCCTTTCGTCTTGGATTGGAAATGTATCTAAAACACCATCTAAATATGAGAAACGCCAAGATACATACAGTAATAATAATAACAGGTGTAACATTAAGAAGATCATGATATGTATTATATTGTGTTTCAGCATCTATTTCTATACCAACAACACCAACAATTTCCTCCGTATGACCAGGTCCTCCATGAATAGGGTAATATGCTAAAAATATTTTTCCCCAAGATGTATCTAAAATATCATTAGGTAAGACAATTTCACCTTGATAAACTCTAGCAATATCATCAATGATATCTGATTCAATCAGTTCTCCTGGTTTTCTAAAATCCTCTGAATCCAGTGGTAGTCCATCAATTAAATAAATATATTCTCCATCAGCATTTTTCTTAGCAGTATAAAGATAACGAACATTGGCTACTTCTCGCATTTGTAATAATCTATTTTGATATTCTTTATAGATGTCACTATTGAAATCATCCTCAGAATTGATTTGATCAAACAATTCAGAATATAATAATGAATCTACTACATTATAAATAGCATCTGTTCTAGTATGTAAAGTTTCTATAATATTATTATATGTAATTTGATAATTAATATAGAAGATAGATAAACTCGAACAAATAACTAAAATAACACAAATGAAAGATGCTTGAATATCTACTCTCTTAATGGAAGATTTAAATTTCATAAAGCCACTCCTCTCAAATACATTATACAGTGTATTTTTATGATTTGACATAGAAGAATGAAATCTATTATTTTCTATTTATGAAAGATTGAGTCTGTTGAAATATATTTTATGTATAATAAAGATTACGGGAGGATTTTTTATATGAAGGATAAAAATATATTGAAGTTTCAAGTCTTCTATTTTTTATTGATTGGGGCAGTTGGTTGTTTTACTCCTTATATTAATGTTTATTTAGAACAAAGCATTGGATTAAATGGGTCACAAATTGGTCTCATTACTGCTATTTCATTAATACTTGGAGTTTGTGTTATTCCTTTATGGGGAATCATTGGTGATAAAACAAGGAAATATAATTTAATGTTGATGATTTCACTAGCAGCAAGCATTGTTGTCTTATATTTTTACTCTAAACAAACAGTTTATATTGGTGTCATTGTCTTTGCACTTATGTTGGAAGTTGCAAGATTGGGTTCTACACCTATGGCTGACACTATCACGATGAATTATACTGCTAAAATTGGTGGTAACTATGGTTCTATAAGAGGAATGGGCTCTTTAGGATACATGTTAGGAAGTATGGCAGTTGGTTTTCTAGCTGATATGTATGGATTAGATGGACCTCTATTTACATCTTATATACTCTTATTGGGTATTGCCTTATTCATCTGCTTTACCTTTCCAAAAGCAGATCCAAAAGAAGAAGAGAAAGAGAAACCTCAAAAAGGTAACTTTAAAGAACTGCTCACAAATAAAAACTTTATTTTTATCTTAGTTTTAATTATGATTACACAAATTGTTGTAGACAGTTCTGGTGCTTATGCTGGTAACCACTTGATTTCTACTCTTAAAGGAGATAATTCTTTAATCAGTTGGTTAACATTTGTCCAAGTTTTACCTGAATTCTTATTTCTTATGGTTGCCTCACAGATTATAAAAAGACTTGGTTATAAAAAATTTTTTACTATTGCAACAGCCTTAATGGCTATACGTTTATTCGTTTATGCTTTTATTCCTAATTCATATGTCTTTGTTTTAATAAGCATTGTTCACTGTTTAGGTGTTGCATGTTCAACAGTAGCAAGTTTAGCCTATATCAGAGAGGTTGTAAATCCTGCTGTATTTGGCACTGCAATTACATTGTTAAATGCTGCAATGAGTATTGCTAAAGCTATCTATGGTTACATTTTTGGAAGTATTTATCAATATTTTGGATCATATAAAATCTTCTTAATTAGTGCTATAATTGTTGTAATTGCTTTGGTTATTATAGTCACAACAAAACGTTTTGATAATATTAAGAAAAATGAAGTTTAGAAAAGATTGAAATTGAATTTCAATCTTTTTTACTGTTTCTTTTTTTAATAATATCACGCATATCAAATGGTGTATTATCTTTTGGCATTGCATAAACATCTAAGAAAGAACCATCATTAAGTAATCTAATAGAAAATTCAGACTTAACTATCACATCTTTCATATAACTCCAGTATGCATTAATGGTATAGTTTTTTGACTGTCTAATGTCAAAATTTATCTTTAATTACATGCATACAAGAACCCATAACCTCTTTTGAATGTCTTATAATCAACTGCTACATCTATGATTTTTAATATTCCCTTAACAGGAAGTGAACGAGTAAAAAGAATTTGTCAACCCTATTTTATATAAAAAGTGAATCAATTCCATGCAAATTTATGCCAAAATCTGCAATTTGCAGCCAACCTATTGAAATGTTCCTTATTTTTGATATGGTAAGAGTAGGAAAGACCACGCACAGAAAGGAGCGAGTATGTATGGAATTAATTATTTGTGACCATGACATTGTAGAGACTCTTGTGATTGAAAAGTCTGTCATTGACTACTGTAAAGGCAGGAATGTTCAAGTGCTGATACGCTGCTGTACCAACTGGCAGGAACTCACCTGTCTGCTCAAAGAAAAGCCAGCCAATCCCGTCATTGTAGCAAAGGCTGGCGTGGCTGGACTTGATATCATCACAGGACTGAAAGTTTCACTCGGAAGGCTGATATGGTTCTCAGATCTGGACTTTGGGGTACAGGCATATCAACTGGGTATCCCCTACTTCAATATGAAGCCAATTACTCATGAGAAAGTTTATCATGCCCTAAAGATGATTGAAGAAAGTTGATAGAATTTATGACATCTATTCACAATAGCATACCTTAACGGACAGCATAAAAAGTTGAGAAAAATAAAAAAACCAACAATATTTAGCTGATTTTATTGTAGAATGTAAATTTATGAGGTACTTATGATATAATAATAGATATTCGCAAAGGTATATGTTTAGAAACAGGATGAAAAGGAGATGAAGAGAATGAAAAGAATAATGAAGAAAATAGGGATATGTCTATTTACAATAGCAATCCTATTAGGCACAATGCCATTGACCAGTGTCAAGGCAACAGGGCAAAGCACTATTACAACAGATGAAGCTTTGGAGCTTATAGAGAAGGCACTAGATGGAAAGGTAAGCAATGAGATTACAGAACAGGAAATATATGAAATTGTAAAGGAAGCTCTTGAGGGTAAAACCATTACAAAGGGTGGAATAGAATGTGAGCTTCTCGATATAACAATGAGAATTATACAAGAAGCTACATCCATCAGCAGTGGGGAATTGTGGATAAATCTAGACTTTACTTTATTGGGAATATATCAGGTACCCGTTCCTATTCCACAACTGCCAAAGGAAGGAGAAGTTTCGATTAATGTCAAAAACTTCCCAGATTCAGCATTCAGAGAATATGTTAAAACGGAATTTGATAAAAATGGCAATGATGTGCTGTCTGTAGCCGAACTTGAAGCAGCAACTAGAATAAGTATTGGTGGAAATACACAGATAAAAAGTGTAAAAGGAATCGAATATTTCACATCGCTTCTGGAACTAAAATGCTGGAGAACAAGCATAGAAAGTCTTGATTTAACGAGCAATAAGAGACTCAGATTGATCAACTGTGCGGATAATCAAAATCTATTCTCATTAAATATAATGGGGCTTGAAGAATTGGAATACTTGGATTTAAGCTCTACAGGTATTAAAGATTTAAAGGTCAAAAGCAATAAGAGATTACTAGCACTGTACGTGGATAATACAGAGATTGGGCATCTGGATGTCAGCGGTAATTCAGAATTGTGGTTTTTGTATTGTTCAGGTACAAAGATTACATAGTCAAAATAAAGCATTAATGGGGTTAGGTGTTAGTGATACTGATATTAGGGAACTGGATATCAGTGCTAATCTAGCTTTAAGGAATTTAATTTGTAATAATACCCATCTAAATATACTGGATGTAAGTCAGCATAAGAATTTAAATATCCTGAGGTGTGAGAATAGCCCATTAGCTTATCTCAACCTTGGGAATAATGAAAATCTGACTGAATTAAATAAAACAGATTCTACAGTCAATTTGGATGTCGTAGGAAGCAGCTTTAATATAAAGGAAGCATACAAAGGAATCGATCCAAATAACATGACGATGATAAGTGGAGGAGACTTGGATAAGGAAACAGGGATTGTAAGTCACTATCAGGTGGGAACACCTATTGTATATAAGTATGATTGTGGAACATCAGGCAATGGAAAAGAAACGATGCAGGTGACGCTTCATTTAAATGTGAAAAAGGGAGATAGTCTCATTACTCTTAATAAGGAGCTAAGCAAGACATATGATGGTCAGCCAATAGAATTAAATGAAACAGATCTTACAGTCAAAGGCTCATCAAAGCCTATCACAATCCTGTATGAAGAAAAAAGAGAAGACAGCTGGGTGAAATTGAATTCAGCACCAAGAGAAGTGGGAACATATAGGGTGAAGATTAGTGTAGGGGAAGATGAATACTATCATTCAGCAGAGATAGTGAAGGAATTTGAGATTACAGAAGTAGGAACAGCAGTTCCCCATGAAGTACCACCAACAGGAGATATGAATTCTATTGGATTCAATATCGGAATACTGCTGATATCTGCGGGAGCTATAGTTTACAGTATGAAAAGAAATAATAAGAAAAGGAAAGTCTAAAGGATAATAGACTTTCTTTTTTTCATAAAGATTTGTGGTTATAAAGCTTCTATGATACAATCAAAGCAGAAAGCGTTTCATAAAATAGAGTTTGTCTAGTGGGGGGGGATAAGGTGAGTTTATGTATAATGAGAAAGCAATTGCGCTATTCCAAAATTGGGAAGAAGCGTTAATCTGGTCTTGTCTGCAAGGGTATATGGGGACACTGATTACGGATGATGAAATGACTCCTGAATCTGCCATTGTAATAAATGGTGATTTCAGTTTTTGTGCTGGAATTCCAAATGAAAATTTATTAAAGTCAATTCCAGTCCGTGACTTTATGCTTATTGCAGCTAATAATGAAGATTGGTATCCAATGATTGAACACACTTTTGGAAAAAAAGCAAAAAAAACATTACGATATGCAATTAAAAAAGAACCTGATATTTTTGATAAAGAATATCTTAAATCAATAGTAGAATCTCTTGATGATGACTATGAAATCAGGCAATTTGACTGTGAAGTTTTTGAACTAGCAAAGAAAGAAAATTGGTCAGTTGATTTATGCTCCCAATTTGAGAATTATCAAGATTATAAAGAGCGTGCACTTGGAGTAGCAATACTTCATAAAGGACAGTTGGTTTCTGGTGCTTCTCCTTATGCCATATATAAGAATGGAATAGAAATCGAGATTGATACAAAACCAGAATACAGAAAAAAAGGTCTGGCTACAGTTTGTGGAGCAAAGCTGATTTTGGAATGCCTTGCAAATAATATCTATCCTAGTTGGGATGCTCACGATTTAAGGTCAGTACATTTGGCAGAAAAGCTAGGCTATCATCTTTCACATTCATATGTAACATATGAATGTGAATTCAGTAAATAATAAGAATTATTCGATTCAACAAATTGGAATTTGATGGAGGTAAAAAATGAAAATTGAAAGATGTGAAAAAGAGTCCTTTGTTGTAATAGGGAAAGAGGGTTCATCATTAGATGGAGCAGGATTTATTCAAAAATTATGGGACGAGGCAAATTCCCATTTTGAAGAAGTTCAACATTTAGCAAAGAAAGATGAAAACGGAAATATAGGTGGAATATGGGGAGCAATGTCTGATTTTTCTCATTCATTTAATCCATGGGAGGACTTCAACAAAGGACTTTATCTTGCCGGAGTAGAATGTAGTGATGACGCAGAAGCCCCCAACGGTTGGACAAAATGGATTATTCCTGGTTATGAATATATTTATGTGGAATGTGAAAGTGACGATACCTTTTCAAAGGCGATAAAATATCTGGAAGATAATGCTATTCCATTGGTGGGTGCAGTTCATGATTTTACTTGTCCGCAGACAGGGAAAAATTATATGTTTTTTCCGATTAGAAAGTTATAAACAAATTCCAATTTATCTATTCAATCCTCTGTAAACCCTGTGTTTTCAAGGCATATCGCCTATT
>NZ_CFJNYH010000022.1:0-60675 GCF_984815275.1 Coprobacillus sp. | reverse complement strand
AGAATTGGTATATTAGATTTATTACTCTTTGTATGAGTAACTTCAATATACCAGAGGGTAGACTATGGATTATCAAAAATTAGTTGATGAAGCTTTTATAGCAAGTGAAAATGCCTATGCTCCTTATTCATCATTTAAAGTTGGAGCATCCCTTCTTTTAACAGATGGTACAATAATACATGGCACAAATATTGAAAATGCTGCATATGGATCTACAATGTGTGCTGAAAGAAATGCTGTTTTTCAAGCTTATTGTCAAGGATATCGCAAGTCAGACATTGAAGCGTTGGCAATTGTTGGAGATTGTTCACCATTGATTTCACCATGTGGAGCATGTCGTCAGGTTTTGGCTGAATTGTTAGATCCATATACCCCTATTGTTTTAGGGTGTAAAGATTATTATGAAGTCACAAATATACAAGAATTATTGCCACGTGCTTTTATAGGAGAAAGTTTATGACATTTAAATCTGGATTTGTAAGTATAGTTGGAAGACCAAATGTCGGTAAATCAACATTGCTTAATCATATTTTAAAAACCAAATTAGCAATTACTTCATCAACAGCTCAAACAACTCGTAATACGATTCAAGGAATATATACGGATGAAGATGCTCAGATTATTTTTATGGATACACCAGGTATTCATAAACCTCAGGATGGTCTTGGTTCATTTATGAATACCAATGCACTTAATAGTATTTATGGTGTTGATTTGGTTTTGTTTTTAGCTCCTGCTGATGAGAAGATTGGAAAAGGTGATCGTTTTATTGTTGAAAGACTTAAGGAAGCTGATGGACCAGTTTATTTAATTCTTAATAAAATTGATTTATTGTCTAAGGAACAATTGATTGAAAAATTGAATGAATGGAAAGGATTGTTTGATTTCAAGGAAATCATACCTATTAGTGCATTGAATGGCGATAATATAGATGATCTTATGAATACAATAAAAAATGATTTACAAGAAGGGGTTATGTATTATCCTAAAGATCATTTAACTGATCATCCTGAAAGATTTATTATGGCTGAATTTATTAGGGAAAAGATTCTTTATTTTACACATGAAGAGGTCCCACATAGTGTCGCTATTGTTATCGAGAGAATGATTGAAGATGAGCAAGGTGTTCATATTATGGCTGCTATTATTGTAGATAGACAGAGTCAAAAAGCAATTATTATTGGCAAACAAGGGAGTCTTATTAAAAAAGTCAGGCAAAATGCTCGTAAAGAGATGAAACGCTTTTTACAAGTTCCAGTCGAATTGGAATTGTTTGTGAAAGTGGAAAAAAATTGGCGTAATAAACAAAAGTATCTCAAGGAGTTTGGATACGATGAAAATGACTACTAATGAAGAAGTTGTTGAAGGAATTATTTTAAAAAAAACTGTTTATAAAGAAAATGATATGATTTTACATATATATACCAAAGAATATGGCAAGATTGGTATTATTGCTAGAGGAATTCGGAAAATAACGAGTAAGAATGCAAGAGCATGCCAAGAGATGATGATAAGTGAAATGAGCATAAATTTAAAGAAGGGATTAAGTTCTTTGATGAAAGCAACTCCAGTTGATTATTTGCGTCATATTAAAGAAAACTTAGATAGTGAAATTGTTGCTAATTATGTTTTAGAGTATTTTTATCGTTATCTTGAAGATAATAATCCCAATCAAGATGAATATGATATTTTATATCATTCGCTAAAAGCTTTAGATCATGGCTATTCACCTCTTTTGGTTTATCTATTATTTAATGTTTTTGTTTTAAATCATAATGGTGTTTCGATTGATGTTGAAGGCTGTGTTGTTTGTGGCTCGTCAAAAGTTACAGCGATATCACTGAGAGATGGTGGATTTGTTTGCCAAAATCATCGAGGGAATCTTCAACCTTGTGATATTAATGTTTTGAAAGCTTTTCGACATATCCATAAAATTCCTATTCAATATATAGATCATATTCATATGGAAGAAAATATTTTAAAAGAGCTTATTCCTTATATGAATGGTTATATTGAGGAATATACAGGTGTTTCTTTAAAGACATCTGCGTTTATTCAACAAATTGTGTAGATTTCTGCACAATTTTATTTTGCTTAAGAGAAGTTTGGTGTATAATGATTGCATATATAAGGGAGAGATGTTATGAGTGACTTTTTACCAACAACAAAAGAGGAAATGTTAGCAAGAGGATGGGAACAGCCTGACTTTGTTTATATAAGTGGAGATGCTTATGTGGATCATCCTTCTTTTGGTGCAGCAATTATTACAAGGACACTTGAAAGTCGAGGTTTTAAAGTGTGTTTTTTGGCACAGCCAGATTGGCATAGTTTGGAAGATTTTAAACGTTTTGGAAAACCACGACTTGGTTTTTTAATCTCAAGTGGAAATATTGATTCAATGGTTAATCATTATAGCGTTTCTAAAAAGCGTAGAAAAAAAGATAGTTACTCGCCCAATGGTGAAGCCGGTCATCGACCAGATCGAGCAGTTATTGTATATAGTCAAAAAGTACGTGAAGCCTATAAAGATGCAACAATTCTTATTGGTGGTATTGAAGCAAGTTTAAGGCGTCTTTCACATTATGATTATTGGGATGATAAAGTGCGTAAATCAATTTTGGTAGATGCAAATGCTGATTTATTAATGTACGGAATGGGAGAAAATAGTATTGTAGAAATTGCGGAGGCTTTGGATGCAGGTATTGATGCACAATATTTAACATATCTAGATGGGACAGTTTTTAAAATCAAAGATTTATCATTGCTTCCAGAAGGATATATTATGTTACCATCTTTTGAAGATGTATCATCAGATAAAGTGACTTATGCAAAATCATTTGGTATTCAATATCGCCATACAGATCATTTTAATGCAAAAACGTTAGTAGAACCATATGAAGGCTTTTACATTGTACAAAACAGACCTAATCGTCCTTTAACTCAAATAGAATTTGATGATACATATGCTTTACCTTATCAAAGAACATATCATCCAATGTACGATTATATACCTGCAATTGAAGAAGTTCGTTTTTCTTTGATTAGTAATCGTGGATGTTTTGGTGCATGTAATTTTTGTGCCTTGAATTTTCATCAAGGCAGAATTATTCAAACACGTTCACATGAATCACTTATACAAGAAGCAAAAACAATGATTCAAGATCCTGATTTTAAAGGTTATATCCATGATGTTGGTGGACCAACTGCTAATTTCAGATCTCCAAGTTGTGAAAAACAAGCAGAACATGGAGCTTGTCCGACGAAACAGTGTTTATGGCCTAAAGCATGTCAGAATTTAAAAATTGATCATAGTGATTACTTGTCATTACTGAAAAAATTAAGAAATTTAGATGGAGTTAAAAAAGTCTTTGTTCGTTCGGGTATTAGATATGATTATTTGATGTATGATAAAAATGATACTTTTTTTAAGGAACTTGTAAAAAATCATATTAGTGGACAATTAAAAGTGGCACCTGAACATATTAGCGATCAAGTTTTAGATAAGATGGGAAAACCACGAAGACAACTATATGAGAAATTTGTGGATAAATATGAACATCTTAATAAGGAAATGGGTAAAAACCAATATCTTGTTCCTTATCTTATGTCCTCACATCCTGGTAGTGATTTAAATA
Source organism: Coprobacillus sp. (assembly GCF_984815275.1). Taxonomy (NCBI): domain Bacteria; kingdom Bacillati; phylum Bacillota; class Erysipelotrichia; order Erysipelotrichales; family Coprobacillaceae; genus Coprobacillus; species Coprobacillus sp. The sequence goes on along the minus strand of NZ_CFJNYH010000022.1, from coordinate 57,040 downwards.
GTGCAATTGAGTTGGCTGAGTATTTAAGAGATATTCATCATACTCCTGAACAAGTTCAAGATTTTTATCCCACACCAGGAACACTTTCAACAGCAATGTACTATACTGGTATAGATCCACGTGATATGAGTTTGGTGTATGTTGCAAAAACCCCACAGGAAAAAGCGATGCAAAGAGCTCTAATGCAGTATCGCAATCCTAAAAACTATCATCTTGTTTATGAAGCACTTATGACTGCCAAGCGTCAGGATTTAATAGGCTTTGATAAAAAATCTTTAATTAGGCCAAAAGGACAATTCCGTCCACCAAAGAGGAGGTCGTGATCATGAAATATACAAAAACGTATACGTCTAGTATGCATACACATGTACGTTATCATGTTTATGAGCCCAAAGTGGTTTTGAGAATTAAGGGAATTGTTCAAATTCATCATGGTATTGGTGAACATGCAGATCGTTATGATCATTTTGCATCTTTTCTTTTGAATCAGGGATTTGTTGTCGTGGTGAGTGATTTTGCTGGTCATGGAAAATCACTGATTGATTTTGAACAAGGTTTTTTTGGTACTGAAAATGGTCCACAAAATCTTGTTAAAGATATGCATCGCCTACAAAATATAATTCGTCGCACATATCCAGATGTTCCATACTTTATGTTGGGAGTAGATTTGGGTTCTGTCTTGATACGTAAATATGCAACAGAGTATGGTGATTTTATAGAAGGTATGATTTTATTAGGAACGCCACCGGTTGTTGAACATAGTTATTTGAAAAAGGGGTATTTAAAGTTATTGAGAGCCTGGCGTGGACCGTTATATAAGGCAACTCATTATTTTAAATCGTATCATGAATCTAAGAATCGGAAAGTCCATCAAAGCAGCAGTGATGTTGATTGGCTAACAAGTGATGAAGATGAAATCAAGAAATTTTTAAGTGATCCTATGACACATTTTTCTTATACTGTTCAAGGATATCGTGATATTGTGAGTGTTATGCAAGAGGTCAATAGTGATGAATCCATTGCTAAAATTCCAGATTATTTATCAGTATATATTGGATATGGTGAATTAGACCCAATGTGTAGAAAGATGAAAGTATTGTTAGAGAAATATAAAAAAATACAGTTACGAGATGTGACTGTTGATGTATTTGAAGGGATGAGACATGCTATATTATTTGAAAAAAGTAAGAAAGAAGTCTACCTTCACATATTAAATTGGTTGAATGAAAGAACGTATTTGTAGCGCACCCTTATGGTTGGTTGACAAATAACCACTATAAGGGTATAACTATGGCATTAGCACATAAGATAAGGATAATTATGACTTGGTAAGGTATGCCGAGTCTTTCGTACTTTATATAAGTGTATAAAATAAGTGAAAAGGGGTATAAATATGGCAAATAAAGATATGGAAAAGCTAGTTGCTCATGCAAAGAATTCAGGATTTGTTTATCAGGGTTCTGAAATTTATGATGGTTTAGCAAACACTTGGGATTATGGTCCTTTAGGTGTGGAAATGAAAAATAATATTAAGAAGTTATGGTGGAAAAGATTTATTCAAGAATCACCATATAATGTTGGATTGGATTCTGCTATATTTATGAATCCTCGTGTTTGGGAAGCAAGTGGACATGTTGGTGGATTTAGTGATCCATTAATTGATTGTAAGAACTGTAAAACAAGACATCGTGCAGATAAGTTAATTGAAGGATATGATCCAGATGTCCACAGCGATGGTTGGGAGCCAGAAAAAATGATGGAATATATTAGAGACCATCATATTAAGTGTCCTGATTGTGGAAGTGAAGATTTTACAGATATTCGTGAATTTGAATTGATGTTTAAAACATATATGGGAGTTGTTAAAGATGCAAAAAATGTTGTTTATTTGCGTCCGGAGACTGCTCAAGGAATCTTTGTTAATTTTAAAAATATACAAAGAACATCACGTAAGAAAGTTCCATTTGGAATAGGTCAAATAGGTAAGTCATTTAGAAATGAAATTACACCTGGTAACTTTATCTTTAGAACAAGAGAATTTGAACAGATGGAATTAGAATTCTTCTGTAAACCAGATACAGATTTAGATTGGTTCCATTATTGGAAAGATGGTTGTATGCAATTCTTAAAAGATTTGGGTTTAACTTCAGAAAATTTAAGATTCAGAGATCATGAGCAAGAAGAATTATCTTTCTATTCTAAAGCAACAAGTGATATTGAATATCTTTATCCAGCACCACTTGGGTGGGGTGAGTTATGGGGAGTTGCTGATAGAACTGATTATGACTTATCAAGACATCAAGAATTCTCTAAAAAGAATTTGGAATATTTAGATCCAGAAACAAATCAAAAATATATACCATATGTTATTGAACCTTCTGTAGGAGCTGATCGTTTATTTTTATCAGTATTTGCTGATGCATATGATGAAGAACAATTAGAAAATGATACACGAATTGTGATGCATTTACATCCTGCAGTTGCACCAATTAAGGCGGCTATTTTGCCACTGACTAAGAAACAAAGTGACAAAGCAATGGAAGTTTATTCGATGTTAGCACAAGATTTTAATGTTGAATTTGATGTTGCTGGACAAATTGGTAAAAGATATCGTCGTCAAGATGCCATTGGAACACCATTCTGTATTACTATTGATTTTGATAGTGAAACTGATCAAACAGTAACATTAAGAGATAGAGACAGTATGGAACAGATTCGTTTACCAATTGATGAACTGAAGAGTTATATTGCTGAAAAAATTAAATTTTAAATAAAGGAGGACATTTATGGCACGTCTGTCACAAGAGAAAATCAATGAAATAAGACAAAGTGTTGATATCGTTGATGTGATAGGACAATATCTTGCCTTAGAGAAAAAGGGAAGAAATTACATGGCTGTATGTCCTTTTCATGATGATACACATCCTTCAATGTCAGTATCACCTGATAAACAGATATTTATGTGTTTTGTTTGTCATACTGGTGGGAATGTTTTTACATTCTTACAAGAGTATTTAAAGATATCATACATTGAAGCAGTCAAAAAGGTTGCTGAAATAGGTCGAATTGATTTAAGTGATTATCAGCTAGATGTTGAGAAAAGACCAATTCATCAAGAACATGTCGCACTTTATCAAATGCACCAAGAAGCACAGAAAATTTATAGTTATTATCTAAATACAAAACTAGGCTTAGAAGCAAAAACATATTTATTGAATCGACAGTTCACAGATGAGCTTATTAAAGAGTTTCAAATTGGTTATGCTCCTCTTGAACCTGTTTTACATCAGTCGTTTGAAAAGTTAGGTTTTCAGGAAATTGATATGGTCAAGTCGGGATTAGTGATTGAATCACAAAAGAATTTTGATAGGTTTAATGATCGTATAATGTTTCCGCTTTTTAACCAGCAAGGACAAGTTATTGGGTTTAGTGGGCGTATTTATAAACCTACACAAACAGATGCTAAGTATATGAACTCACCAGAGTCAGATATTTTTATCAAAGGTCAAACTTTATACCATTATCATCAGTGTCGAGAAGCCGTTAAACAGGCTGGGTTTGTTTATTTATTAGAAGGTTTTATGGATGTTATTGCAATGTATAAAGCAGGTATTGAAAATACACTGGCGATTATGGGAACTGCTTTAACAAAAGGCCATATTCAAGCTTTACGCCGTTTAACAAATACAATTCATTTATGTCTTGATGGTGATCAAGCTGGACAGGCAGCTATGAGTAAAGCTGCTCGTGAATTAGAAGAGGCTGGGTTTAAAGTACAAATTATTATCTTGCCAGATGGTAAAGATCCAGATGAAATATATCAGATGCATGGACAAGAAGGCTTAGAAGAAGTCTTACGTAAAACAGTAAAACCTATTGAATTTCAAATGGATTTTGAATACCAGCTTGTTGATCCACTCAATTATGATGACCGCAAACAGTATTTAGAAAAAATGTGTTATGAAATCACACAAATAACAGATGACATTGATCGGGATTATTATATTCATGTTTTATCAAAGAAATCTGGTTTCTCATATGAAATTATTCAGCAAAGAGTTGTTGGAATGAAACCACAACGGATCGAGGAAACTGTTCATAGGGAAATAAAAAAAACAATTCAAATTATTGATAAATATCGTAAAGCTGAACATGATTTATTATTTTATATGTTAAATAGTAAAGATGTTGCTTTAAAGTATGAGGCAAAAGCTGGATTTATGTATAATGATTCATATCGTGTCATTGCCTCTTATATTGTTGACTATTATCGCAATCATAGTCATTTAGAAGTTGCTGATTTAATCAATAGTATACAAAAAGAACAATTGATACAAACTGTTATAGAAATATCACAATCAGCATTGCCTTTAAATTATGAGGAAAAGGCAATAGATGATTATATTAAGACAATTGCGGCAAATGCACGAAAAATGAAGAAAGAGCAATTATTAGAACAATTTAATTATAGTTTGGATCCGAGTCAAAAGGCTCAGATTTTAAGTGAAATAGTGAAATTAGAGAATGAAAAGGAGTCTATATGAAAAAAGAAACAAAGAAAAAGGCAGCACCAGTAACGTTTGAGGATCTTAAGAATTTAATTAAAGAAACTGCTGATGCATTAGGTGGTACATTATCACAAGATGATTTAGATGCTTTTTTAACAAAGTATGATTTAGATGATGAATCTGCTGAGGAATTATTGCAATTTATTACAGACAGTGGAATTGTTATTGAAGATGGATTAGATGCTTTAGAATTAGATGATGAGGAACTGTTAAAAGGTGTTGGAACTGATTTAGATGATCTTGAAGGATTAGAAGATTTAGGAGCTCTTGAGGGATTAGATGATGAATTAGGTGAAGATGTTCCTGATTTAGATTTCGTTGGTGATTTTGACATGATGACTGGGGATACAGCAAATATGTATACTCATAATGATGATGATGATGAAAATCAATTAGGAAGCAATGTTAAAATCAATGATCCTGTTAAAATGTATTTGAAGGAAATTGGTCGTGTTGAATTGCTTAGTCACGATGAAGAAATAGATTTGGCTAAAAGAATTCTTGAAGGTGATGAAGAAGCAAAGAAAAAACTTGCGGCAGCGAACTTGCGTCTTGTTGTTTCAATTGCAAAACGATATGTTGGAAGAGGAATGTTATTCTTAGACTTGATTCAAGAAGGTAATATGGGGCTTATTAAAGCAGTAGAAAAATTTGATTACACAAAAGGTTTTAAATTCTCTACATATGCAACTTGGTGGATTAGACAAGCGATTACACGTGCCATTGCTGATCAGGCGAGAACTATTCGTATTCCAGTCCATATGGTTGAAACAATTAATAAGTTAACACGAGTGCAACGACAACTTATCCAAGAGTTAGGAAGAGAACCACTTGCTGAAGAAATAGCTGAAAAGATGGATGGTATGACACCTGATAAAGTTCGTGAAATTCAAAAAATTTCATTAGAACCTGTTTCTTTAGAAACACCTATTGGTGAAGAAGATGATTCTCATTTAGGTGATTTTATTGAAGATGAAGGGGCTATGTCACCTGATGATTATGCTGCTAATGAATTATTAAAGGATGAATTAAATGAAGTCTTATTAGAATTAACAGATCGTGAAGAAAAAGTATTGCGTTTACGATTTGGATTAGATGATGGACGTACAAGAACTCTTGAGGAAGTAGGAAAAGAATTTAACGTAACACGTGAACGTATTCGTCAAATTGAAGCCAAAGCTTTACGAAAATTGAAACACCCTTCACGTTCAAAACGTTTAAAAGATTTCTTAGATCGTTAATATGAAACTATCAAAAAGACTACAAGCTATTGCAGATTTAATTGTAAAATATAAACAAGGGGAAATACTTGCCGATATAGGAACTGATCATGCTTATTTGCCATGTTATTTGGTTAACGAAAATATTATTGATAAGGCATATGCATGTGATATAGCAAGTGGACCTATTAACGCATCTATTGAAACAATTCAATTATATCATTTAGAAAAACAAGTCATACCACTTCTTGGAAGTGGTATGAATCCTATTCTTGATAAAGATGTTGATATGATTAGCATTTGTGGAATGGGAGGAAAACTCACCATTGATATATTAGATGAACACAGAGAATTCTTAGCTCATCATCGATTTATTTTACAGGCCAATATAGGTTTAGAAATATTAAGAGAGTATTTATATAAACAAAATATGAAAATTATAGATGAAAGTATTGTTAAGGATGCGCAGCATATTTATGAAATTATTGTTTGTGAAAAGACAGATGATATGATTGCTTATCAAGAAGAAGATTTTTACTTTGGGCCCTGTTTAAGGAAAAATAAAAATGGATTATTTTATGAAAAATGGCATAGACAATTAGAAATTCAAAAGGGAATATTAAATTCCTTAGAAGAACAACATCCACGTTATCATGAAATTATGCATCTGATAACTATGATAGAAGGTGAAATAAGTGGAAGCTAAAAACATTATTGAAATTATAGAACGTTATTATCCACTATCATTACAAGAGGACTGGGATAAATGTGGCTTACAAATTGGTGATGTTCATCAAAATGTTACAAAAATAATGATTTCTTTAAATGCAGATTTATCAAGTTTAAAAGAAGCAATTTCAAACAATTGTCAAATGCTTATTACCCATCATCCTTTTTTATTAGATCCTATAAAAAATATTGATAAAGATTCAATTATGGGTCAATTCATTTATACAGCAATTGAGAATCATATAATTGTTTATAGTTCTCATACTGCATTGGACAATGTTTCAATGAATAAGTGGCTAATTGAAGAATTAGGAGTTCATGATTCACAAGTTGGTGACCAAACAGGTATAAGTCAAATAGCAACACTCAATACACCAATGACTATGGATGCATTTCTTGATTATGTACAACAGGTATATCATTTGGATCATTTTAAATATGCTGGAAAAGTAGACATAGTTAAGAAGGTCGCTGTATGCGGGGGTAGTGGAGCAGGCTTCATGGATCAATTTTATGGAAAGGCTGACGCTTATTTAACAGGTGATACAAAATATCATCAAGCCAAAGCAGCAATTGATCATCATTTATTATTAGTTGATATTAACCATCATGCAGAAAATATTATGGTTGACAGATTAAAAGAATTATTAGAGAAGGAGTTAGATGTAGAAATTATAGCGGGGGCATCTCCAGATTACTACATGTATCGATAGTATGATTTTAACAACAGTATGTTATATGAAAAGAGACCAACAGACATTAATGCTTCACCGTATTAAAAAACAAGATGATATTAATGGTGGTAAATGGATTGGTGTTGGTGGAAAGTTTGAAGAAGGTGAAAGTGCTGAGGACTGTGTAAAGCGTGAAATCTTTGAAGAAACAGGATTGGTAGCACATTCATTAAAACTGCATGGTTTTGTTTCGTTTCCAGGACTATATTATGGTCAAGATGAAGGTATGTTTGTTTATACTTGTGATGATTTTAGTGGTGTAATTCATGAATGTGATGAAGGTGTTTTAAAATGGATAGATGATGACAAGATTTTAACTTTACCAATGTGGCAGGGAGATTATCATTTTTTTGATTGGATAAAAGATGGTCGTTTTCATAGTGCTAAAATTGTTTATGAAAATGATCAGGTTATAGAATATCAAGATAATGTTTATTAAGGTTTGCTGGATATGCAAGCCTTTTATTTGCAGAAAAGAGGAAAATTATGGAACAAAGACCAGATTTAAATACATCGTTAGATAGTCAGACATTCAGACAGTTTTATTATCTCAAAGAAGAATTAGTTGATTTTTGTAAACAAAATCATATACCAACAAGTGGAGGAAAAATAGAACTTACAGAAAGAATAGCTTATTTTTTAGAAACTGGAAAAATTATGAAAACAACTGTTCAAACAAAAAAACAGTCTCTAATCACTGTTATTCACGAAACAGATTGTATTGAAAGCAATTTTGTATGTTCAGAAAAACATCGAGCATTCTTTAAGCAGATGATAGGTTCAAGTTTTTCATTTAATGTTCTTTTTCAAAAATGGCTAAAGAATAATACTGGTAAAACTTATAGCGAAGCTATTGAAGCTTATTACCAAATTCTTGAGAATAAGAAAAAAGGGAAAACAAAGATTGATAAACAGTTTGAATACAATACATATATTCGGGATTTTTTTGCTGATAATAAAGGGAGAACATTAGAGGATGCTATTCAATGCTGGAAGTATAAAAAAAGTATACCTGGACATAACCGTTATGAGAAATCAGATTTAAGAGCACTTAATGGTTAAAATGATTAACATTTTGGTTTCATAATGCGTTATAATCAATTATATGGAGGATAATAAAATGAATTATATTAAGCAAAATAAGAAATGGTTTATTTTATCACTTATTATTATTTTCATTATCATTATTATATCTTTATTCTTTTTTCTTAATAACAATGATCAAAAGGATAATAAAAATAAAACATTTGATACATCTTTGGTAGGAGAAGCAAGTGTAGATCCTGAAAATTTTGATGAAACAGAGGAAGGAACACCTATAGACGCTGATCAATTAAATGGAGAACAGGGAAAAAGTAATGGTATTGATGTATCTAAATGGCAAGGGAAAATTGATTGGAATCAAGTCAAGAAAAGCCAAATCGATTTTGTCTTCATCCGTATTGGTTATCGTGGAGAAAATGGTATTATATATAAAGATGATAACGCTGATTATAATATTCAGCAAGCCACAAAAGCAGGATTACTTGTAGGTGTTTATTTTTATTCTACTGCACTTAATCAAAAAGAAGCCATTGAAGAAGCAAAATGGACACTTCAATGTATAGATGGATATAGTATATCTTATCCAGTTGTCTATGATTGTGAAGGTTATAAAAATTCATCAAGTCGTACATATCAATTGAGTTCAAAGGAACGTACAGAAAATGCCCTTGCCTTTTTAGATACGATTTCAAAAGCAAACTATGAAACAATGTTTTATACATCATTAAGTGATATTAATTCTCATTGGAATATTCATGATATCAAAAATAGGCATAAGATATGGATTGCTCAATATTCATCAAAGATTTATCCTGAAAAACAAAAACCAGATTATAATGATCAATGTCATGCATGGCAATATACCAATAAAGGTCAGGTAAAGGGGATTAATGGTAATGTAGATATGGTTGTTTGTTATTTTAAAAACAAAAAAGCTGATCCTAAAAATAAAAAAGCTGAATTACCAAAAGCATCTGTACCATTAACAGAAGAAGAGAAAATATATTCAGCAGTTAATGAAAAGGTGACTGCAAAGGATGAAACAAATTTGAGGTCTCTTGCGACAATAAAAAGTGATATTGTTGCCTCTTTAAAAAATGGTGAGACCCTGACTCGCATTGCTGTGGGAACAAATGGCTGGTCAAAACTACGATATAAAAATAAGACAGTTTATGCAATAACAAGTTATTTAACAACTGATTTATCAGTTAAGAAAACAGAATCAGAAGATATCGTTTCAGGTCAGAAGTTCGAGTCTAAGAAAGATAAAGTAACTGCAAAAGATGAGGTTAATTTACGTTCACTTCCTTCAACGTCAGGGGAAGTTGTTGGAACATTAGCTAGTGGTACATTTCTTGAACGTACAGCAATAAGTCAAAAGGGCTGGTCAAGACTTATATATAAAGGTAAGGTTGTTTATGCAATAACAAGTTATTTAAGCCATGATGTTGTCGAAAAACCAAAACCGACAGAACCTGATCAATCAGATGGATTTACAGCAGTTAATGAACAAGTAACAGCAAAATCAGAAACAAATTTAAGGGATAAGCCTTCAATTGATGGTGGACAAGTTATTTATACGCTTAAAAATGGTGAATATGTAAAACGTATTGGTACTCATAGCAATGGCTGGTCAAAATTAGAGTATAATGGACAAGTGGTTTATGCAATATCATCTTATCTAGTTAATTAAGATGTGAAATTTCATTGATATGAAAAGACAAGATTTAGAAAATAAATCTTGTCTTTGTTCAAATTAATCCATGTTTTTTCATAGAATTATAGATACCATCATCAATAATATCATCTGTAATTTCATCAGCAATTGCCTTTAACCCTTCAGCTGCATTTCCTACAGCTATACCATATTGGCAAAATTCAAGCATATCAATATCGTTTAATCCATCTCCAAAAGCATATGTATTATCTTTTGGTATTCCTAAATGTGTTATGAGAGCTTCTATTGCTGATGCTTTATTGACACCAGGAACAGAGAGTTCACCACTATCATTACCAAACATTGGAACTGTGCAATGAATAACGTTAAATTCTAAGTTGAATTCTGCTTTAATATTCTCAAAAGGAAATCCTTCTTTTTCTAGGAAACAAATTTTATTCACATCATCACGATGTAAATCATAACCAATCTTTAATGAATTAATAAAATGATTTGGTGCTTCTTTCTTTTTTCTTCTTGCTTCAGGATCATTTTCTAAATCTCCATACATAATAGATTCCAATCTTGGAATAAGATGCTGACTTGCGTAAAGTCCACCATTACTTTCGATGTAAAAATCAAAGTTATGTTCTTCAAAAAAATCAACAACATGGTGTATAGCGTTTCGAGAAACTTGTTTATGATATAACATCTCATCTCCAATTTCTACAAAACCACCACCAGCGCCAATTATACCATCAAAGCCAATTTCTAAAATATGTGAAAAAATCTCCGCTTTACTTCTGCCAGTGCATAAAAAACAAAGATTCCCTTTTTGCTTTGTTGCTTGTATTGCTTTTATAGTAGACTCAGGGATAAACTCTTGTGACGAACGTACGTCAACTAACGTTCCATCAACATCAAAAAATATAACTTTTTTATTCATATAATACCTCCAATAGTTATTATATCTAAAATTTATTATAATCAAAATTATTTTCAAACCTTGCAAATTATAATTTATCATTTTCAAAAAATGGAATTATTCTTTATTTATATAGAAAAAGGTGTACAATAATAAATATTCGTTTGAAAACGATAATAATCGATAATAAGTAACTAGGGAGGATATGATAAATGAATTAATATTTTTTGGTGAGATTAGGATATCATGTTCATAAAGATAACACTTTTTCAGTTGATGAGGTTTGCATCAAATTGTAAAATTTATTGTCAATGAAAGTTATCAGGATTTGACTTTAGTTAAAAATACACCACATATGTCTTGAGATGAAATGTCACAATTGCTTCTTTATTCAAAAAGGAAATCTGTACTTTGTATGCATACAGATGGTGTAAATTATAAGCAGGTAGTTAAAGAAAAGAATAATTTATTAGGGGGATATTATGAATAAGAGTAAATCTACAGATTTAATTCATGGGCATATTGCGAAATCAATTTTTTGGTTTTCTGTTCCATTGCTGATAGGAAATTTGTTTCAACAATTGTATAATACAGTAGATGCTTATGTTGTGGGGAATTTTGTGAGTAAGGAAGCATTAGCAGCAGTTGGAGCATCTTCACCTATCATTAATATGTTAATTGGCTTCTTTATGGGACTCGCAACTGGAGCAGGGGTTATTATTGCACAATATTTTGGTGCAGGAGATAATGGGCGTTTAAAAAAGGCTGTTCATAGTTCTGCAGCATTAACACTTGTTATGTCTTTATTGTTAACAGTTATTGGAATTATTGGAACAAATCCAATGCTACATGCCATTGGAATACCAGCTGATGTCTTCCATGATTCCTCTACATATTTAATGATATATTTTGCAGGTATTTCATTTAATCTGATTTATAATATGGGATCAGGAATATTAAGAGCAATGGGTGATTCTAAGCGACCTCTTTATTTCTTAATTATTGCTTGTATTGTTAATATCATTTTAGATTTCCTATTTGTAAAATATTTACATATGGGAGTTGCTGGGGCAGGGTATGCAACATTAATAGCGCAGGCTATAAGTGCTATACTTGTTGTTATTGTCTTGATAAGAAGTGAAGGTCCACATCAATTATTCTGGAAACAAATTCGTTTTCATTTTCCAATCTTAAAGAAAATAATTATGGTGGGGTTACCTACGGGAATTCAACAAAGTATAGTATCTTTATCAAATGTTATCGTTCAGTCTTATGTTAATGCATTTGGTTCAAGTGTTGTTGCTGGATATTCAGCAACAATACGTATTGATGGATTTGTTAATTTACCATTGCAAAGTTTTAATATGGCAGTGACAACGTTTGTGGGGCAAAATATTGGTGCTAAGCAATATGAACGCGTCAAAAAAGGTTCGCGTATTGCACTGTGGATGACTATGGCAGTTATTGCAACAATGGCTATTTCACTCTTCTTTTTTGGAGAAAGTTTTATTGCTATTTTTAATAGTGAACCAGATGTTATTCAGGCAGGGCGCACAATGCAATTAGCATTTGTACCTTTCTATATTATGTTGCCAGTTGTACAGATTTATAATGGTGTTTTAAGAGGTGCAGGGAAATCTTCAGTTCCAATGTATATTATGGTTTTTAATTTTGTTATTTTAAGACAGATTTATTTGGCAATAGTGACGCAGATGACATCAGATGTTTATTTTGTTTTTATGGGCTGGCCTGTCACTTGGGTAACTTGTGCAATTATGTTTATTATCTATTATCACAAGGTTAATTGGTTAAATCAGCAATCCGTTTCATAAATAAAAGTTCTTTTCAAATAGTTAATTTTATTATTATTGATTTGTGAGTATTTCTATTAGAGAATGTGGTTATCACACTTTCGATTAATATAAAAAAGCAGACTTCACTGTAAGTATAATACAAGGAGTCTGTTTTTTTATTAAAGCATTTTATGAGTCATTTCTTTGATATACTGACTAACATCATCCATTCCAGTGTAAAGTGTTGCTCTATTGAAGTCAAAAATATCAAGAAGTTCTAATAGTTCTTTTTTGAGATTTTTAGGAATATGTATGATGACTTTGCATCCATTTTGTTTATGAAAAATCTTATCTATTTGTTGATCATGATATTTTGGGTGAGTACAAATAATAAATAATCCAGCTTGTCTAGCAATTCTTTCATTATTATCATAGTTAGCTCTCACAATATAGACTTGCTTTAAAGAATTTGGATTTATTTTATTAGTGAAACCAGATTTTTCATAAGCGATTTCGCTAGCGAGTTTATCAAATAATTGCTGAGGAACTTTGCTAGGGGAAGCATATATTTTATCAAATATTTGATTTTTTTCTAAGTAATTCAAGCGACATAAAGAAGATATAATACGAACTGAATCACTATGAGCATATCTTATCTGTTTTTCTTGTTCTTCAAATAAAATGATAGAACCATCAAACTTTTTAGGATTTTGACAGGCAAAATATAAGGCTACAAGTGGATTTGTTGTAATATCTAAAAGCCTTGTGGGAAGTGTATAATGTTGCATTTTTGAAAGACGCTGAAAATTTGTGTTACACTTTTCAAACTCTGTCGTTTTTCTCATAATCAATTGATTGTACATATAGTCTTCATTATTAATCCATGAATTCTCTCGAAATAATGATGGAATGGCTTTATAGTTAATATTATCGTGCCCTCTATAAAAAAGTTGTGTAGCATCTTTATCAATATTCTTTTGTATTTCTTTAAGAATAGAAGTGAATTCTTCAAATGCACTCATATTTTTATGAGTTCCTAAAGAATAAATTAAAACTTTATTCATATGAAAAAAGAATGGTTTTTCATATGATATATTATTATGCATTGGGAAATGTTTAATCCAGAAGTCAATAATCTGTTGAAATGATGTTTTCGTGATACTATTAGACAGCATAATCATAAAATATTCAATTTGCTGTACTTTAGAAAAATCATATTCTTTAAACAACTGGGATTGAAATAAACCAATCAATTGTTTTTCTGTCAATTCCTTGAATTCTTTTTGAGTTTTGATGTATTTTTCCATTTGTTTAAGAAGTTGTGCGAGGATATCTCGAGATTTTTTTGGGACATCACTTTTTTTGTATTGTTCAACATAATTATCCAAATGGAAAAAATCTGCATCAGACACTTTATATGTAATCAATCTTTCAATTAAATGTGCCAATGTATTTATATTCAAGATTTATCACTATCCTTTCTGTTCATCTAATATTTTTTCCTTTTCAATAGATGGTTTGACATGTGTTTCTGGATTATTTTCATCAAACTGTTCTAAAAATGATATAACTTGATTTGTTAAATAAGTAGGAGTAGAGGCTCCTGAAGAAACTGCTGCTTTTGTCTTGCCTTTTAAATTAGTAATATTTAAATCTTGAATACTTTCAATCATATAGACATCTTTATTTTCTCCTGCAATTGAAGCAAGTTTTTGTGTATTATGGGAATGGGGATCACCAACAATAAAAACAATATCAATATCATCATCAATATTTTTAATCGCCTCTTGTCTGATCTTTGTCGCAGTACATGTTTCTTTTGCAATTTCTACATAAGGAAGAGTATTTTTAGCAAATTCACATAATTCATAAACATCATAAAGAGACATTGTTGTTTGATTTGTAATGATGTATTTTTTCTGAGGATTCATTTTAAGAATATCTTCTTTTTGAGTGATTAGATGAATCTTATGTGAATTGATTGAAATAGCACCTTCTGCTTCTGGATGACCTACTTTTCCAATATATAAAATTTCATATCCAAGTTTCAATTTATCTTTAATCAAATCATGTGTTTTGATAACATCTTGGCATGATGCATCAATAACATTCAAGCCTTTTTTTTGTGCTTTTAAAAAGACTTGCTCACTTGCTCCATGAGCAGTAATAATAACTGTACCATCATCAATATCATCTAATAATTCCAATCTCGTTTTTCCTTTGTGGTCAATTGTTTTAACACCTAATTCTTCTAATGCATTGACAATATATTGGTTATGTACAATCATGCCTAAAATATATACTGGCGGTTTCTGACTTGCTTTTTTAGCTATATTAATGGCATTGACAACCCCTTTACAGTATCCTCTAGGGACAATAGCTTTGACTTCCATTTTATAAATCACCTCCTATGCATTATAACATATTGTGATTCTAAAAAAAGTCTTTATAATATATTTTATAAGGAGGAGTACTTATGTATATTCAGGAAATATCTCAAAAACTTCAATTATCTAAAAAAGCAATTAATCTTTATGAAGAGAAAGGACTTATTCAACCACAAAAAGACGATCATGGTTATCGTATTTATTTAGAGAAAGAAAAACAAACATTATTAAAAATAAAACAATTAAGACGGTTAGGATTTCATTTAGAAGAAATTAAAAAAGTACTATTGGAGAAACAATATCATATTTTTGATCAGAAAAAAACTGAATATCAAGAAAAACTTTTCCAGATTAATACTTCAATTCAATATATTGATGATATTAAAGAAACTTTAATGAATGAAAATGATATCAATGAAATCTCTCAAGAAATTGATCAAACTTATCATTTAGAAGTCTCTTTTAATCAAGAGAATACAGAGATTAATTTTGATAAATTATGTATTTATCTTTTTACATTAGCCTGGGTTTTTGCTCCTAAAGTAGAGGTCAATTTTTTATGTGAATTTTTATCATACACTTTTTATATAAGTGCATTTTTAATCTATGCTTCGTCTCGAGTGAGATTATTTCTCTTTAAAATCGTTCGTTTCTTTGAAAAATAATTTGACAATCCCTAAGGGAATGGCTTTATAGTGGAGTGAGGAGGGATGGTTTATGATTATTTATATAAGTATTATTTTTATCTTCATTTGTATTCTTTTATTCATCAAATATCTATATCGTTATTATAAGACAAAAATGCTTTATAAAAGTTTTTATCTTGATAAAAGAGATACTGAAGAAGAAATCACAAAAGAATACTTTAAGAAAATTAAAAATCCTGATATTGATGAGGGTGTCTATAATGATTTAGAATTAGATCAGATTTTTAATATCGTGAATAGGACATATAGTGATGTTGGAAAAGAATATATGTATGGACAAATGTTTATATCAAACCATTGTCATAAAGATTTGGAAAATATCATTGAGAAATTAAAAAATGAAAAACTTTTAAAAAAGGTTTTATATGAACTCTATAGTTTATCAAGAGGATATACTCCTTCACTACAATTTTTTGAACAAGACAATATGTTTACACAAAGGGATACAATTAGTATTTTTTTATCAACACTCATTTTATCTAGTCTTATATTAAGTTGTTTTTTTGATATAATGATGGTTAAATATGTTGTATTATGGTTAATGATTCAAGTAGGTCTTTATACACACTATGTTAAAAAAACAGATGATATGATGAGTCAGTGTATGAGTTATTCTTTTGTTGTAGAATGTCTGAAGTCTCTTCAAAGATTTCATTTGTTTTCAACAGAAGAAAGTAAAAAAATATATAAAATGATAAATAGGGCTAATCGTTATACTCTTGTGAGTAGAGTTATTGGAACTCTAAGTCAAATAGATATATTTTATCTTATGGAGTTTATAAAAGGAATCTTTTTTTTACCAATATATCAATGTTATTTTTTACTAAAACATAAGAATGAA
Source organism: Coprobacillus sp. (assembly GCF_984815275.1). Lineage (NCBI taxonomy): Bacteria > Bacillati > Bacillota > Erysipelotrichia > Erysipelotrichales > Coprobacillaceae > Coprobacillus > Coprobacillus sp. Next base: position 40,435 of record NZ_CFJNYH010000022.1, on the reverse strand, counting down.
CTAGGGGAAGATTTTTTAGAGATGTATGAATATGTTGGAAAAGTTGAAACAGCTGTTTCTATTCTTTCATTGCGTCATCAGTACCAGACATGTATTCCAGAGGTTTCATCTGTGCCAATTGTACAATTTAAGAATTGTTATCATCCAATTATTAAGAATCCTGTAAAAAATAGTTTTTCTACAGATACATCTTGTATGATTACAGGTTCAAATGCATCAGGTAAATCTACTTTTTTGAAAACCGTGGGTATAAATATGATTATGGCAAAAGCATATCATACATGTTTTGCTGATGAGTTTGTTTATTATCCATTTCAGCTTTACACATCAATTCATATTCAAGATAATCTAAAGACTGGTGAAAGTTATTATATAAGGGAGATAAAAACTTTGAAAACAATTTTAAACATGATGTCAACACACCAGTGTTTAATACTTATTGATGAAATTTTAAGAGGTACCAATGAGAAAGAAAGAATTGCGATTTCCAAAGTTGTATTAAAGTATATGTTTGAAAGTCAATCCTTGATATTTGTAACAACACATGATTTATCTATTGTTGATGCTTTTAGCAATATCTCTCAATATTGTTTTAATGATGACATTGTTGATAAGATATGGAAGAGTGATTATAAAATAAAAGCAGGAGTTTGTAAAGTTGGAAATGCTATTAAGCTTTTAGAGGTATATGGTTTTGATAGCAAAATTGTAGAACAGTTAAAAAAGCCTTATTAGGCTTTTTCTTGTGGCAACATGTTTTCAAAGACTTCAGATTCTTGATTGATACTTTGATCTATTTCTTCATCTAAATCATCAAAATCAAATTGCTTAACAGCCTTTACAACTCTAAATGCAGTTGTTGCATTGTGCAGGACTGGTCTTAATTGATTCACAATAGGAATAATTTGATTAGCTGTATAAAGTGTTTTTTGAGCAGTCCTAATTGTTGAAGACATTGATAATTGATTCAGTGAATATTTCATTGATTGAAGCAGTGATGGTTTCATCCCCATCATTCCCATAGGATACATCATAGATTGCTGTGGCATATAAGGATATGGATAAGGATTACCTGGAAATTGTGGATACATCATAACACCTCCTATATTAGTATATGTTTATTTTATAAAGGTGTTAGTTATTTATCATGATTTATGAAATAAGATTTGATTTGATATTTGAATTATGTTTTGATACATGGTGAGATATTTTTCTAGATGGTTTATTCCTAACTGTGTTATCGAATAATATTTTCGAGTTGGACCAAGTGGAGATTTTGCTTTACGACATCGAATAAACTCTTTTTTCTCCAAACGTGATAATATGGGATAAAGTGTTCCTTCAATAATATTTTTAAGTCCTGCATCACTTAATTTTAATAGAATATCATAGCCATATGTTTCTTCCTGACTAATAATTTTAAGAACACATCCTTCTAATATCCCTTTAAGTAGTTGACTTTCGTCCATACATCTCCCTCTTTTCTAATTATTTCATTGATTAAGACTTTGATCAAAGATATCAATTTGTTTTTCATGTATCATTTGATATAATTTTAGTCTTGCTATTTTGCCTTTGTCAAGAAGCTTATAGATAGGAATTTCTATAATGAGGAGTAAGCTTGTAAATAGCATTGCATCAGGAGTTTCACTTGTTATAAAAGTGCCAATAATAATAATGAGCACCATAATTATAAAGCATATACTTCCATAATGATCCATGCGCTTATCTTTTTGAAATCTTTCCTCATACCATGTCTGGACATCTAAAGGGATTAAATTCTTCTTTTTTTGTTTTACACAATATTTATTATATTTCTTTCGCATTTGCATAATATTCTCGTTCATAACACTATCATCAAAAGAAAAATAGTTTTCTTCCTGTTGATCAATACGTTTTTGCTGGTTCTTGTGTAAGGTGCATATTGTATATATACTCAATGTGAGGAATAAGAAAAGCCATCGTGGTAAAGGAATCAAAGAATCAATTTGTTCTGGTATAAAAAATATGCTTATAAAAATAATAAAAAAGAGAATCACTGTGATGATATTATCAACTTTTTTTGTATACCATGAATATTTAAAAATAAGTTTTCTGGTTAATAATTTAAAGAGAATGAAAATAAATAAAGAAATAAACATGGAACAAAAGAAGGCACCCATCTCTACATGAGTTGTCCATGGCGAATAAACACCATCAAAAAAATCTACAATTAATCCTATAGTTGTTAAAATAAATGCGATAAGGGATAATATACGATAGGCATTTAAAAATTGAAATATTCTATGAAGAGGAGTATTGGTGTGGCTTTTTACCAATTGATTGCAGAAAAGTTTCATATCAGAGCCAATCACATCTTCAAGTGGACGAGAATCTTCTTGAGCAGATAACAATAAATCTACAACTTCATTCATAATGACACTTAAATTATCACCGGGAAATAGGATGGCTTCAATATATATAGCCATTTTCTCATAAGCTGATTTGTATTCGTTTGTTAACTTTTGAGCATAGTCATCGTAGTTAATATCATTTATCATTTGTCATTCCTCCTACTCCTTGTTTATACATAGTACCTAGTATGAGTATAATATACTACTATGCTATGTCAAGTAGTAACGTGAAAATACAAAAAAGTAACTATTCAAGCAAAGTATTTTGCTTTTTGAATTGAATTATAGTATAATCAAAAGGCTTGAAAGGAGGCGTTATAATGAAATTATATGAACAATATCAATTTAACCCATTTGTCAAAGAGACAATTACTGAATTAAAATTTGAATCGCCTACAAAAATTCAAAAAGAAATCATACCTTTAGTATATAAACAAAGAGATATTATTGGAATCTCACAAACTGGAACAGGGAAAACACATGCTTTTTTGATTCCAATTATGGATATGATTGATGTCACATCAGACTGTGTGCAAGCAGTTATCACAGCACCAACGAGAGAATTAGCTTCACAAATATATGAACATGCCAAACTTTTTATGAAGTATAATCAAGATTTACGTGTTTCTTTAATTATTGGTGGAAGTGATAAACAAAAGGCTATTGATAAATTAACGATTCAACCTCATATTGTTATTGGAACACCAGGAAGAATTAAAGATTTATCATTAGATGAACAAGCTTTAAAAATCACTACAGCAGATATCTTTGTCATTGATGAAGCAGATATGACATTGGAATTTGGATATCTGGAAGATATTGATGCTGTTTTAGGAAAGATGAAAGAAAATCTTCAAATGATGGTTTTTTCAGCAACAATTCCACAAATGTTAAGACCTTTTTTACAAAAATATATGCAAAATCCTAAAATGGTTGAAATTGATGAACAATTAACAACAACTCGTAATGTTTCACATTATTTAGTTCCAACAAAACATCGTGATCGTTATCAGGTTTTAAAGCAAATTATGGGTATTATTGATCCTTACATTTGTTTGATTTTCTGTAATAAGAGAACTCAAGCTGCTGACTTGACTATGAAATTAAGAAATGATGGTTATAAGGTTGGAGAGATTCATGGGGACTTAGAACCAAGAGAACGTCGTCAAATGATGAGACGTATTAAAAATATGGACTATCAATATATTGTTGCTACTGATATTGCAGCAAGAGGTATTGATATTGATGGTGCAAGCCATATTATTAATATGGAGTTCCCAACTGAACTTGATTTCTATATTCATAGAAGTGGACGTTGTGGACGTGGAAAATATACTGGTGAATGTTATAGTATGTATGATACAAGCAATCAGAATATTGTTCAGGCATTAGAAAAGAAGGGGATTACTTTTGAAATGAAAGAAGTCAAAGGTGATCAATTCGTTGATACTAAAGATCGTGAAAAACGTAAATCACGTGAAAAACATCAAACAGAATTAGAAAAGAAAATTACGTCTATTGTAAGAAAGCCAACAAAAGTGAAACCAGGCTATAAGAAAAAGCGTAAAAGAGTTATTGAAAAAATGGTTAAGCAAGAAAAAAGAGCAATGATTAAACAAGATATTAAGCGACAGAAAAAAGAACGTGCAAAACAAGCACAAAGGGAAAAACGTGAAAGAGAGGAATAAAATGAATGTTGAAAATTGGTAGTCATGTTTCCATGAGTGGAAAAGAAATGATGTTAGGTTCTGTAAAAGAAGCATTATCATATGGTTCAACAACTTTTATGTTTTATACAGGAGCACCACAGAACACTGCTAGAAAACCAATTGATCAATTGAGAATTGATGAAGCAAAGGCATTGATGGCAGAAAACAATATTAATATAGATGATGTTGTTGTTCATGCTCCTTATATAATTAATTTGGCAAATACAATAAAACCTGAAACTTTTGAATTGGCTGTTCGTTTTTTAAAACAGGAAATTGCACGATGTGAAGCTATTGGTATTTCAAAATTGGTTTTACATCCAGGAGCACATGTCAAAGCTGGCGACGAAATTGGACTTCAACAGATTGTGAATGGTTTAAATCAAGTTCTTGATAAAGATCAAACTGTGCATATTGCTTTAGAAACAATGGCAGGTAAGGGCAGTGAATTGGGGCGTGATTTTGATCAGTTAAAATATATTATTGAACATGTTGAACATAATGAATTGTTAGGGGTTTGTTTAGATACATGTCATTTACATGATGGCGGTTATGATTTAACAAAATTTGAAGATATTCTTGATGAGTTTGATGAAAAGATTGGTTTGGATCGTTTGCTTGTTGTTCATGTGAATGATTCTAAGAATGAAAGAGGAGCTCATAAAGATAGACATGAAAATATTGGATATGGTTATATTGGATTTGAGACATTGAATTCGATTGTTCATCATCCAAAATTAAAAGATGTTCCTAAGATATTAGAAACACCTTACATAGATGAACATGCTCCATATAAAGAAGAAATTGATATGTTAAAAAATCAAATCTTCAATAATGGTTTGAAATAATTGTTTAATAAACCAATAATCTTTTGACAAGTGAATTCACTTGTCAATTTTTTTATATAGTTTTCTAGTACAAATTGATATTGATCATGAACCAAAGCATATTGGTTATTTTTAATGATTGATAAAACTGTCTCCTGAGTTTCCTCATCTAATTCAATATCAAATTCTTGTAATAAAATCTTAAAGTCTTCAAGTTTTAATTTAGATATATATTCACTATTTTGGTCTCGCATCTTTTGTTCCTCCTACATATAAACTATGTAAAAAATCTCTAAAGAATGACTATTCCCATATAAAAAGTTTTGAAAATAAAGAACCTGTTATGTAAGTTTATGAATTTTAAATACGAAAAAAGGCTTAAGTAAATACTCAAACCTTTGTCATATTTATAATTTCTTCTTTTAATACTTTAACCATATCTTCTTGTCTGACTTTTTTAATAATTTCTCCTTTTTTAATAAGGAGTCCCTCCTTTACACCACCAGCAATTGCGATATCAGCATGTTTTGCTTCACCAGGACCATTAACTGCACAGCCCATGATAGCAACTGTAATATCTTTATGAATAGTATTTAAGAAATCTTCTATTTCACTTGCAATGGGAATGAGATCATATTGAATTCTTCCACACGTTGGACAAGAGACTAGCGTAGGAACATTTTCAATCAATTCTAATTCTTTTAATAAAGTTTTCGCAACTTTGATTTCTTCAACAGGGTCATCACTTAAAGAGACACGAATAGTGTTTCCAATACCTTGATAAAGAAGTGTTCCAATCCCCAAACTTGATTTAATCGTTCCACCAAGTTTAGTCCCTGCTTCAGTAACACCAATATGGAGAGGGCAATCAAAAGTTTGACTTGCTAATTGATAAGCTTCAATAGTTAATAATGTATTTGAAGATTTTAATGAGATTGCATAGTCATGAAAATTTAGTGATTCTAGTATATCAATATGTTTCTTAGCACTTTCAATCATTCCTTGAGCTGTAGGTTTACCATATTTTTGAAGAATATCTTTTTCTAATGAACCACTATTAACACCAATACGGATGGGAATATGTTTTTTTTGACAAGCTTCTACAACAGTTTTGACCTTGTCTATTGAACCTATATTTCCAGGATTGATTCTGATTTTATCAATACCATTTTCAATCGCAGTCAGTGCAAGTTTATAATCAAAGTGAATATCAGCAATTAAAGGTATATGAATGCTTTTTTTGATAGTAGATATTGCTTTTGCATCATCTTTATCAAAGACAGCAACTCTTACCATTTCACAACCAGCTTCTTCCAATTTGAGAATTTGGTTTATTGTATTTTTTGTATCTTTGGTTTTTGTATTGCACATTGATTGAATAATCACATGTTGATTTCCACCTAATGTTAAATTTCCAACTTTAAATGATTTCGTTTCATGTCTTAACATAATTATCTAACCTCGTTTCTACTCTTATTATACCATATTTTATCATCTAGCCAATAAAAGAAGTCATAACGCATAATTTTGTCGTCAATATTTAGGGAATATGCTAAAATGAAAGTAAGGTAGGTGTTGAATTGGAGGGATATTATGGATAATCATACGAGTATGAGCGAAACACAACAACTGAAATCTGCTATTCAATATATTATAACTGGTTTCCTATTTGCCAGTTTAACTATTGATATAGGGTGGATACCTGAAATTGAAGGGCTTATTTCTGTTTTATGGTTTTTTATTGGATTAAGAATGACTAAAGGTCTCAATTGGAAATTCAAATATGCATATTATCTTAGTCTCTATTTTTTGTTTGCATACTTATTAACAACAATTGTTAATATTCAAACACCGCTCACATTACCTAGTTATTACTATACTACTCATGCTATTTTAAAAGTTATACAAATGACTTTAGTGTTTTTAGGGATGAAAGAAAATTCTTCTTCCATGCGTTTAGATATCACTTTATTTTCTTATTATATGATTTGTTTAATTGGTACTTTTCTTGGTGGAGATGATGTATCATTTCTCATTTGGGGAAGTGTACTGTTATTCATATATATAGTTTATCGTCAATTAAAAAAGTGTAAGCAAGATGCTATAGACTGTCATCTAGTTATGGAATCAAACAATAGAATTTCTACAGGCGTCATTATTATTGGATATTGTATAAGTCTTTTTGTGGTTGGTTATATCATTATTTGGATCTGGCCTCTTATTTCATATAATTACCATGATCTTTATAAACCTACTTATCATAATTTAGATGTTTTAGATGTCACCAATCAAATTGAAGGATGGGATAGTGCAACTATTTATAATATGAATGAGTATCAAAATCTTTATGTATTTCATAAGCAGGAGAAATTAGATAAAAGATATGCAATGATTGATTCAGAGATATATTGTAATTATGGACATGATAAGTATGATGTTGAAGTTGGTATGATAGATTTTGCCAATGGTGAACAATCGTATCAAATTGATGAGAGAATACCTGATTATTTAACTCAAATTGATTCGTTTTTTAATAGTTCATCTTCGGGACGAAGATACTATCGCGTATTTGTAAATCCATTTGATGAAACTCTTAATGTAACATTAGAGATTCTAGCACCTGTTTCAACAATTTATAACGAAGATGACGAAGAGCAGAGTATTGCTATAACTGGTGAATTTAAATATTATGAATATGGAGATACTTATTTTGGTGATATGCATAACTACAAATCTCAAAGTTTTTATGCGTATGTTTATAAAAGCAAATGGGTATTTAACGACTAGAGAATATTTTTTATCTTTTTGCTATAATTTAATATTTTTATCATAATATATAGTGGTGATCATTATATGTTATGGATTATAACAATTATAGAATTTTTAATTGGTTCAGTTTTGCATTTTGTATATGATATTTTTCCTTATTCTGTGGTTGCTCTTATAGCTCCAGTCAATGAAAGTATTTTTGAACACTTAAAGTTAGTTTTATATCCTATGCTACTTATTGATATCATTTTGTTATTGAGAAATAAAAAAACATATTCATTGACAAGTATGTTAGTGGGAATAATCACTGGTATATTAAGTGTGGTATTGATTTATTACTTCTATCATTATGGTTTAGGCATTGAAAGCCTTATTGTAGATATTGTATTATTATTTGTGGGAATCCTGCTTGGAAATGTAATGATGATTATTGTTGATAAACATCATTGGAATATGGATTGGCGCATTAATCTTATTATTCTTGTTGCATTAATTGTTCTTTTTAGTGTATGGACTTTTTATCCACCTGATTTGCCTATTTTCATAGATAACAGTAAAGCAGTGCTATCATAGCACTGCTTTTAAATGAGTTCTTCAAATTGATTAAGAATATTTTCAAAATAATGGAAGGCATCATCATAGAGTTGATTTTCTAATGGATTGACAAGAGCATCCTTTAATAAATCAACAGGATCCTTGCTACCTCCAGATTTTAGGAAATTCAAGTATGCTTCTTTCTGTTTTTGATCTCCATCAAGTATACGAGAAACAATTGCTAAGGCAACAGTCATACCCAATGTGTATTTATATACATAATAATTATAATAGAAGTGAGGAATATAGAAGCATGAATGACTCACATATTGGTCCATAGTAACATCAGGTCCAAAATATTCAGCATTCTTACTCATATATAAATCAGTAATCATTTGAGCTGACATGGGTTTTCCTTCTTGAGCCCAAGTATGCAGAATATGTTCAAAGTCAGCATACATTGGTTGTCTAAAAATAAGTCCAACACAATTTTCTAATAATTCATAAAGGAAATAGGCTTTTTCTTCTTTAGACGAAGCATGTTCAAGCATATAATTGATTAATAATGTTTCATTAACGGTTGAGGCAACTTCTGCCACAAAAATGCGATAATCACAATTAATAGGTGATTGATGATGACATGAAAGATAAGTGTGAGCACTATGACCAAGTTCATGTATCATTGTTGATAATGAGTTATAGTCACCAATGAAATTCATTAATATATATGGATTGGTATCATAACATCCGCTTGAATAAGCACCAACACGTTTGCCGGCATGTGGATAATAATCAATCCATCTTTCATCTCTTGCTTTTTGAATGATTTCAACATAATCATTTCCAAAAACTTTGACAACATCTAAGATAATATCAAAACATTCATCAACTGTGTATTTTTTTGTATCATATTCAACAAGTGGTATATTTAAATCGTAATTATACATTGTTTCAAGATTAAGAACTTTTTTCTTAAGAGCATTGTAACGATGAAATAAAGGTCTATATTCTTTATTCGCTTTTTCTAAAATTTTAAAGAATAATGATGTTGGTACATTATCATCAAAAAGACTTGCTTCTAATGGACTATTGAATTTTTTTACATCAGCATAGAAAGCATTTTTTTTCATAACACCTGCTAAAGTTGCAGCAAAGACATTTTCATATTTTTTGTATTCTTTAAAAAAGTTATGATAAGCTTCTTGTCTGACATTTGGATCAGGATTTTTAAGAAACTCTGATAAAGTTGCACTGTTTAAGAATTTCTCTTCTCCATTAATATGGACAGGGTCATAATCAAGACGAAAAGCATCAAAAACTTGTGAAGAAACATCAGAAATAGAAGATGTTTTAGAAATGAGAGTTTCCATTTCTTGAGAAAGGACATGTTTCTTTTGTCTGAGAATCTCAGAAATAGAATAGCGATAATCCGCCAGCCTTTCATCCTTTAAGAAGTTTTCAACTTTTGTATGTGCAGCAATCATCTCTACTGTATAAAAATCTAATGCAGAAGTGACTTGGTCATAAAATGAGAGAATGGCTGCATACATTGTTTGATATTTCTGTTGATTTGGTTCAACATCACAGTGTAAATGTGCAAAACAATGTAGTTTTTGAATATATCGTGACATTCTTATATACTCTTCATGAAAGTTGATAAAATGTTCAACATCACTTAAAAAGTGCTCTTTTTGTAGAACTAACTGATCTAATAATTGTTTTGCTTCGTTTAAATCATTGTAAAACTCTTGCTCATCTTTATAAATCGAAGAGAGATTCCATGTATCTTTTGTTTCAATACTTTCTCGTTCCATATGTTTCCTCCTTGTATAGAATATATGATATGTCTTTCCTAAAATTTTGTCAATGCCTACGAATGTATGGTATACTAAAAAGAAAGAAGAGGGGATACTTATACTATCCTTAAAGAAGTTAGAGCAAGTGTTCTAATAATGGTTATTGACACATTTGCAAATCTACAGAATATCATATATATAATGATTCCTTAAGGATTATGTCTAATGATGATGTGAATTCATGTGTTATGAGCATCATAAGCAAATTGATTTATGGGTAAGAGAGAATTTGGTATTGAATGATTGAAGTATTAGGATATAGGACATTCAAAGGAGAAATGTACTATTTTTGATGTTTAAACTCATCAATTCCATTAGGCGATTTTGTTTCAATTAAATGAATGCTGATGGTTTGTAGTACAAAAAGATGACTTTTTTTGCCTTATTTTGAATGAGTAGTATGATTACAGGTATGAATTGATTATATATTTTATCAGGTAAAATAATGGTTAAATTTAAAAAAGTATTGAATATATCAGATAAAGATTAATTATTTTATTCGTTTTGAATATTCTAATTTTTACTTGGTAAAAAATCAAGAAAACATTGATTATATCAACAGTATTTAATGATAAGCAATTATGAATATGTTGATTTTATTAGGGTTAAATAGTAACCTGTGATGTTTTAAAATTTATTTGTACTGATATTCTGTTTTAGAAAGATAAATGTTTGATTTAATTTATTTTCATTTTCGATTATAAAAAATAGTTATTCTTAAATATAAGGTGATGGAATGGATTTTTGAAAAGTAAGATATGTATTCTAAAATAAAAAAACTCTTCATTTAAGCATTGAAGAGTGTAAACCAAAAGCAGAGTGTTATGATGGAAAGAAGTGGAGCCATAAAATATCTTCTTTCTTCACATTGTGATTGTAAATTTTTACAAGTTATAAAAGTAAGTATGATAGCAAAAAGAAGACAAATTAATTGAACAAAACTTTGTGGTAATCGTAATGTTGTGATATGGCCTTCTTCTAGTAACACAAACATAGCAATCAATTGTAAGATAAAAGATATAGCATAAATTTTTTTAAGTGAGAAATGAGTTGTTTTTCTCATAATCATAAATTCTCCCAAAGGATATCCTAATATATTCATAAAAGTAATAACTGCAACATAGACTAATAAAAAAGAGCCTATCAAACTACAAATCATATGTATCACCCCAATGAATACTTTAACATGTTTTTAAAACAGTTTTTGTCAAATAAAAAACTCTATCACAAATTAAGCGATAGAGTTAACCAATGTAGCTAATCTTGATTTTTGTCTGCTAGCATAGTTTTTATGATGAATACCTTTACTTACAGATGCATCTAATTTAGATGCAGCGACATTGTAAGCAGCAACTGCAGCTTCTTTATCTCCAGCTTCAACTGCAGTTTTTACTTTCTTAATTGCAGTTTTTAAAGCACTTTTATAAGAATTGTTTAATTCACGTTTTTTGTTATCGTTTTTATAACGTTTGATTTGTTGTTTCATGTTTGCCATTGTTCTTTCACCTCGCTTTTGTATTTCGCCATGTTATTCTATCAAAAATAGACGATAAATGCAATGTTTTATTGTGAAATGATTATATTTTTTTAAAATGGTAATGATTAATGTGGTGAGAACATGAAAAAATATTATACACGAAGTGATTTGGCTATTGAATCATTAGCCCATGCTGTTAAAGACAAAGATTATAAACATAGTGAAAAAAAAGAAGGAAATGTTACAATTGAAACATTTGAAATTTTACAAACAAGTGAACTCTATCCACATGAAGTTGGACAATATGTAGAAATTAGTTTTCCTGATTATCAAGATATTTCAACTTTAACTGAACAATTTGAGAAACAACTCTCTACATTTATTAAAGCTAAAACGAATACAATTGACCCATTAATTCTTTTTGTAGGTTTAGGAAATGAAACTTTAACAAGTGATGCTATTGGGCCTAGAACTTTAAAACATATTCGAGCTACACATCATTATCCATTGGATGAAAGGCATCAGAATCAATATTATGATAGTATGTGTGTGGCTCCAGGTGTTATGGCGCGCACTGGTATGGAAACTGCTGATATTGTTCAATGTTTAGTAGAAGAATTTCATCCAGATATGATTATTGCAATTGATGCATTGTGTGCACAAAGTTATGAAAAAATTTGTCATGTTATTCAAATGAATAATGTTGGTATTTATCCTGGTAGTGGTATTGGAAATCATCGTAAAAGTATTACAGAATCATCGATGGGTGTCCCAGTTGTTGCAATTGGGATTCCAACGGTTATTCATGTATCCAGTCTGGTAAGTGATGTTTACAACTTATTGGAAGGTTATTTCAAAGAATCACTGGACCCATCAACATCTTTGAAGGTGGGGAAACGTAGGAGATATGAAGGAAGACTCAATGAGGTTCAAAGACGATTGATCCTAGGGGAAATTGGTCAACTTGATGAACAAAAGCGTATTCAATTATTAAATGAGGTTTTAAACCCTATTGAAAGTCAATTTGTAATGAGTGATAAAGATATTGATTTTGATATTGAAATGATTTCTAAGATACTATCTTCAGGAATAAATCATTTAAGGTATTAAAGGTGTACTAAATACACCTTTTTTTGCATATATTCTGTTGTATAGTAATAGGGGGAAGAACTATGAATAACAATTTGAAAATTGTTTTGAAAGTGATTGTTGTGGTTGTAATTTTATTAAATCTTCCTTTCCAAAAGGTATACAGTGAAAACGTAGAGAATATCGTATCTTCTTTAACAACAACAGATGTTAAGAAGCAGTCTAATGGAAAATCGATTTATATCTATAACACTCACCAAGGGGAAAAATATGCAAGTAATTCGGTCAAAGAAGGGAGCAAATATCTGATGCAATTATTAGAACAAAGAGGGTATAGTGTTGATTATGAAACAACAGATTTTGAATTGTATAAGATGAAGAATCATATTGATTATGCATATTCTTATACAGTTTCAAAGAAATATTTGAATAATGCCTTAAAAGATCATGGAGGATATGATTTGGTCATTGATTTTCATCGTGATTCTATAAAAAAATCATTATCAACAATTACTGTTGATAATAAGAATTACGCAAAGCTAATGTTTGTAGTAGGAAAGGGAAGTGGCAATTATCCAGCTGTAAATAAGTGTTGTGAGAAATTATCATCAATGATTAATAAAAAAATACCTAAATTATCACGAGGTGTTATGTTAAAACAAAGTCATTATAATCAAGGTGTAACTAAAAATATGGTCTTGATTGAAGTTGGAGCCAATGAAAACACATATGAAGAAGTTCAAAATTCACTCAATATTTTAGCATTAGTTCTTGATGAATATTTAAGTGCATGAAACAATTTTGGACAGATTTATGTTTGGTTTTGCTTTTAATATGTGTTATTTCATTGTTTTTTGGAGATTATAATGTATCTCAGACAATGTTTCAAAGGTCGATTGATGATTTTGAAGAGTCAGTTTCTTCAGGTGAAAAGCCAAAAGATCAGTATGTGACTATTCAAGATTCTTCTGATAATCATGTGTCATCATTCCTCAAAACTATGAGTGATGGATGTGTACAGGTGATTCAGTATATTGTTTTGATTTTCTCTAATTTTGTTAGTATGATATTAACTGTTATGGTATACTAATAAGGAAAGAGAGTTGGTAAGAATGAACAAAAAAAGAATTGTATTTATGGGAACAGCATCTTTTTCTTTAGCAATTTTAAAAATGCTGTTTGAAGAAGATTATAATGTTGTAGGGGTTGTTTCTCAACCTGATAGATATGTTGGCAGAAAGAAAATTCTAACAATGCCTGATGTAAAGATAGAAGCTTTAAAGCATGATGTTCCAGTTATTCAGCCTCAAAAGATTAGAGAAGAGTATCAAGCTATCTTAGATTTGAAACCTGATTTGATTATTACAGCAGCATATGGTCAACTGGTTCCTCAGGCAGTATTAGATGCACCAACTTTAGGATGTGTCAATGTACATGCATCTTTATTGCCTATGTATCGAGGAGGAGCACCAGTTCATCAATGCATTATTGATGGTCAGGATCAAACTGGTGTGACAATTATGTATATGGTCAAGAAAATGGATGCTGGAAATATCATTAGTCAGCAGGTGATCCCAATTCATATTGAAGATACTGTTGGTGATTTGTATGAGCGTTTAAGTGAAGTGGGGGCTCAACTCTTAAAGGACACTCTTCCATCAATTCTTGAGGGAACAAATCAAAGTCTTCCTCAGGATGAAAGTTTGGTTACATATGCACCAACACTGTCAAGAGAAGATGAACGGATTGACTGGAATTTAGGTGCTTTACAAGTCTATAACAAAGTGAGAGGGACAAATCCCTGGCCAGGAAGTTATACAACCTATCAAGGAAAAGTCGTTAAAATCTGGGCTGGTCAAGTTCATCAATGTGAGAATGCCATAACACATCATGCACATCAGGACAATGGTACGATTGTTAAAATTTTTAAAGATGCAATTGGTGTGAAAGTTTGTGATGGTGTTTATCTGATTACTGAATTTCAGTTAGAGGGAAAGAAGAAAATGTCTGTCAAAGATTATTTAAATGGGCATAATATATTTGAAGTTGATACAAAGTTTGAATAAGATAGTCGTTTTCACATGACTATCTTTTCTTTTCAATGTATAATAATATTTACGAGGAGTGATAAAAAATGAGAATGGTTGATTTAATTCAAAAGAAAAGAGATGGCTTAGAATTAACAGATGAAGAAATTCACTTTATTATTGATGGTTATACAAAGGATATTATTCCTGATTATCAAATGAGTGCATGGATGATGGCTATTTGTTTTCAAGGTTTAAATAAACGTGAAACGGCTTCTTTAACTCTGGAAATGATGCATAGTGGAGATATTATTGATTTAAGTGCAATTCAGGGAATTAAGGTGGATAAGCATAGTACTGGAGGAGTTGGTGATAAAACGTCATTAGTATTAGGACCAATTGTTGCGGCCTGTGGTGTTCCAGTAGCTAAAATGAGTGGACGTGGACTTGGACATACTGGTGGAACTTTGGATAAGTTAGAATCTATCCCAGGATTAAATATTATGATTAGTGAAGAAGCTTTTGTGAAACAAGTTAATGATTGTCAATTGGCAATTATTGGACAGAGTGCTCATCTTGACCCTGCTGATAAAAAGATGTACGCACTTCGTGATGTCACCGGTACGGTTTCTTGTATTCCATTAATTGCCTCATCAATTATGTCAAAGAAATTAGCAGCTGGAAGTGATGCTATTTTATTAGATGTTAAATATGGTGATGGAGCTTTTATGAAAACAATTGAAGATGCTAAAGTTTTAGCACGTACAATGATTGAAATTGGTGAATCTTTAGGAAAAGATACACGAGCAACAATTTCAAATATGTCTCAACCATTAGGAAATGCAATTGGAAACAGTTTAGAAGTTAAAGAGGCTATTGAAACTTTAAATGGAAATGGACCAGAGGATTTGCTAGAACTTTGTTTACAAGCAGGCAGTCACATGTTAGTTCAAGCTAAGAAAACTGATTCAGAGTTAATAGCCAGACAGATGTTAGAAGACACTATTACCAGTAAAAAGGCATTACATGTTTTATGTGCAATGGTGAAAGCTCAGGGTGGTGATGATGAATATATTAAACATCCTGGTATGTTTGAAAAAGCTAAAGAAGTCATTGCTGTTAGAGCTGAACATGATGGTTATGTCAAAGAGTTGGAGGCTTTATCGCTTGGACTTGTAAGCATGAAACTAGGTGGCGGAAGACAAACAACAAAGGACCAAATAGATCATAGTGTTGGCTTAGTCTTAAATAAAAAAATAGGAGATTTTGTTAAGCGTGATGATGTTTTGGTTTATGTACACACAAATACGGGATTAAGTGAGGAACTTAAAAATGAAATTTTAGGTGCTTATCATTTTACGAATGATTTTGTAAAGAAACCAATATTAATCGATGAAATTTTATCTTAGATGATGAAAGAGAGTTTGAGGTAAAACTCTCTTTTTCATATTTTGTTCTTTTTATGTATTTCTATAAGGAATTCAGTATAATAAAAAAGGTGATGAAGATGGGAAAATATTTATTTTATGATATTGATGGAACATTAATGGGACCATCACGCAAAGTAACTGAAAAAACAAAATGGGCTATAGAAGAAGCCAAAAGACAAGGACATAGAGCGTTTTTATGTACTGGAAGGGCACCAACATCCATCTCAGATGATTTGAAGGAAATTGATTTTGATGGAATTGTTTGTAGTGCTGGTGGATTTGTTATTGTTAATGGTGAATTTATTTTTGAAAATTTTATGAATCAGTATATTTTATCAGAAGTGATGACATTATTTATAAACAATCATATTTTGTTTACATTGGAAACGAAAAAAGCACTTTATCAGACACCAGGTGTTAATGAATTTTTTGATCAAAGACATCAGTTAGATTGTAAAGAAAATTTGGAACTTGCAAGATTTTTTGAAATAAGAAGGCAGAGTGAGAATAGAAAACCTGTTAGAGATTTTGATATATTGACGACAGGGGTGACAAAAGTCTGTTTTATTGCTCCTGAAAAAGACCGCTTTTATCAATGTGTTCCTTTTTTAGAGGAATTTTTCAATGTCGTGATTTTTTCAAAAGATGCTGATGATTTTGTGAATGGTGAAATCATCCTTAAACACTGCACAAAAGCAGATGGTATTAAACGTGTTGTTGAGTATTTCCATGGCAATATGGAAGATACTGTAGGATTTGGTGATAGCATGAATGATTATCAAATGTTAGAAGAAGTTAATATTGGTGTTGTTTATGAAGATGCACCAGAAAATTTAAAGAAATTAGGACAATATTATTTTACTGATCCTGATCAAGATGGCATTTATAAAGTCATGAAAGAGATGGGATTGATATCTGATGAATTGTTCTGATGAGGAGGTAAAATGGAAATTTGTATAGAAATGGTACAAAGATTAATTAATGAACAATATCCTGAATTTATGGGATTGAATATCAAGCCAGTTGAAAAAAGTGGACATGATAATAGAACATTTCATTTAGGTGAGGATATGATTATAAGATTGCCTAGTGGAAAGGATTATGCGATGCAGGCAAAAAAAGAAAACCAATGGTTATTATATTTGGCAAAGCATCTCTCTTTACCTATTTCAAAGCCTTTGTATCTAGGGAAAGAGACAGAGTATTATCCATATCCTTGGTCTATTTTAAGTTATTTAGAAGGAGAAACGTTATCATATGATAATATTGAAAATCAAGAGATATTTGCCGTAGAATTAAGAAAATTCTTAGATGAATTTCAACAGATACCTTGTGAGAATGGACCAGATGCTGGTAAACATAATTTTTATCGTGGTGGAAATTTAAAGGTTTATAATCATGAAACAGTAGAGGCATTAAATACCTTATCAAATAATATCAATAATGCCAAACTTTTGGATTTATGGCATTTGGCATTGGCATCAAATGAGCAGATTAAGAATATGTGGGTACATGGTGATGTAGCACCTGGAAATCTATTAATTAAAAACGGACATCTTTGTGCGGTGATTGATTTTGGTATTTTAGGGGTTGGTGATCCAGCCTGTGATTATGCTATGGCATGGACATTTTTTAATAGTCAAGGTCGCGAAGTCTTTTTAAAAGGATTATCACAAGCAATGCGAAATCGAGCAATGGGATGGGCTTTATGGAAAGCACTTATTACATATGAAAGTGATGAAGAGGAAAGAAGAGTTCAAGCAAGATATACAATTGCACAAATAGAGAAGGATTATGATTGATCTTTCTTTTTTTTGTAAAAAAAAGAAACGCGTTAACGTTTCTTAAATTTATAAACGAGACGATTCACATAAGGAATAGCTGAGAGTTCTTGTGGATGGTCTGCATAGAGGTAAAGGATTACAGTAAAGTAAACAATCACTCCAATGATAACAGAAATGATTAATGGAATAAAAACCTTTCGTGTTAATATAAATAAACCAAAATAACAGGCTCCAACAACAATTCCCATAAGTATTGCTGCAAGTAATGGTAAAACATATGTACGTCTAATTTCTTGTTTATAATGTGTTTTTTTACGTAAAGACTTTTGATTTAAATAGCAAACCTGAAGACCATAAATACAATTTCCAATTACGAGTGAATAAAGACCTAATGGTGTGAAAAAGAGTAAAGCAAATGTAATTATACAATGCCAAACTAAGGCGATAGCTGAATTCTTTAATGGTGCTTTCACTTCTCCAATAGCTTGTAGGATTCCATTTGTTAATGTAGACAATCCAAAGAAAACAACTCCTGGACTTCCAACAGCTAAAAGCATAGTAGAAGTTATGATTGTTTCTTTTTGAGGAAAAATCATACCAATAATTGGATAAGCCAATACACTCATGCCAACCGCTGAAGGAATAAGAATTAACATCGTGATACGAATACCTGATCTTATATGTTCTTTTGTTTGTCTGTAATCTCTTAAAGACCAAGAAGATGATATGGCAGGAATAGAGGCTGTTGACATAGCTGCCGCTAAAGCTACAGGAACGTTCTGTAAGACAATATATTCACCAGAGTATACACCATATAATGTTGTTGCATTGACACCTGTTCCCATTGCTGCATAGAAAATATACATATCAATAGTTGTTACAAGGTTATAGATGCACGTTGCAAAAATAATTGGTGTTACAATACTTAAAATCATTTTAAAAATATCTTTGTAAGAATCTTCGTAATCATCAGGTTCATTTTCGATAATTATATTATTTTTACGTTTCATATACATGAAAGTCATATAAAGTAGACCTATTAAAACCCCTGCCCCAGTACCTAAAGCACTACCCGCTGCTCCAGCAGAAGCTAATGGACTGCCACCAGTACTTAAATATGGCTGGATAAAAAGATAAGCGGCTACTACAGAGACAATAGCATTAAAAACCTGTTCAATAATTTGTGATACAGATGTATAAAGGGTTGTTTGATGAGCTTGGAAATAACCTCTAAATACACCTAATAGCCCTGATAGGAAAATGGTAGGACATAGAACTCTTAAAGCATTCACTGCATTTTCCTGTACAATAAATGGTGCGATAAAGAACGTAACAATTGCAGCTCCACCCCCTATTGCACAAATATAAATAAAAGAGCATTTTAATATTTTTTGTACATTATTATATTGATTCAAAACAAGTTTTTCAGAGATTAATTTAGATATTGCGGTTGGAATACTGTATGAAGAGATTAATAAAATCAAAGCATATATGGTATATGATGTTGAATAATAACCAATTCCTTCTGAGGTAATTAAAGCTTTTAATGGACTTCTATATAAAACACCTATGATACGTACGAGTATACCAGCAATAGCTAAAATAGATGCTTGTTTGACAATGGAACGTGTTCGATTCATACTGGACCTCACTTTCTATAAATTTTATTATAACATTAAATAACGTAAAAGCAAAAATCATTTCGACTTTTATGTTATTTTCATATGTTTTACACATTTATTTGTTATAATACTGATTGTTACATAAACATTTAGGAGTATAAGAAAGATGAAAAAAAAGAATTTTCGTTTAAAAAAACAATATAGAATGCATATGGCTTTTTTTGCTATTTGTGCAATGTCTATTTTGATGATATCTTTTTATTATGTATATCGTATATTAACTAATATAAATGACAATATTGAAGAACAAAACAATCAATATATACAAGCACAAAAGAAACCAGAGAATAATAAAGTAAAAGATACAAAGGATACCTCTATAGATATTGTGGCTATTGGAAATAGTGATCTTTATAGTGGATGGAACTCTTTACAGTTATGGAATGAGCAAGGAATAACCTCATTTGTAGCAGCAGGACCAAAACAAAATACAAAATTATCCTATTATATGTTAAAAGAAGTATTGAAAATTGAGAAACCAAAGTTGGTGGTATTAGAGGTTGATGCTTTTTTTGGCGAGTATGAAGAAATTGATTCAAAAGGCTACCAATATACTGCTCAAAAATATTGTTATAAACTTTTTGAAAATAAAGAGGAGTGGAGCATAATTAAAGATGAACCATATATGAAAAGTGAATATTTACAAAATCGTATGAGATTATATGGTTATTACTATGATAAAACAGTTGAAAAGTGTACAACAGGTTTCTCATATATGAAAAAAAGTCAAAACCGAACAACTGTTTCATCTTATACAAAAAAGTATTTAAATAAAATTATTCAGTTAGCATATGAGAATAATTGTCAAATCTTATTTATCTGTTTTCCATCTGAATCTTCTTGGAGTTATGCAAGACATAATACAGTAAGCGATTATGCTAAAAAATATAGTATTCCCTTTATTGATTTGAATATTGAACAATATGATACAGGTTTTAGTTGGTTATCTGATTCACGTGATGGTGGTAATCATTTAAATTATTCAGGTGCAACAAAAATGACTCATTTCTTAGGACAATATATAAAAAATAACTATCAAATTAAAGATAAAAGGAATGATTCCTTATACACATCTTGGAATGAAGATTATGACAATTTTATTAAAGAACTTATTAAGAATTGAAATATAAAAACAAAGTATAATTTTTCCTTGATACACTATATCAAGGAAAATAAAAGTGGGAAATTATATAATTATCTGTTAGAGTCAATGTATATTCGCCTAGATTAACTCAAAGTCGTAATTATAGGTAATATTTTGAATAATGAAGTTGTTTTTAATTATAATGATTATTATTTAATCTTTTAAAAGTCTTAAGGGATTTAAGTGCGTTAAAGAAGTGAATGTGTTTGAGAAGAATGATATCTTTGGAAGTCTTATTTAGTTAGAGACAAAAGTTAGACTATTTTATTTAAGTGAAAAAAAATAAAAAATCATTAGAATAATTAAAGATAGTATTAATTTTTTGGGGAACATTTAGTAATAGGCATTATAGATATTTTAAATATCACACTTATAAATTTTTTCAAATATTATAGTCATTATTATTAATTATACAGTAAGTCAACTATTAATTTTTGGATATTCATTATAGAAATAATGATTTTGGTTATTGTTTTCTAAAAATATATGATATAATAAAAAAAATATATCGCGGAGGATTGTTATGAAAGAAAGTCAAATTTGTATAGCGTTAGATTTTCAAACTAAAAATGAGGTGGAGAATTTCTTGGACCAGTTTGGGAATGAACAACTTTATGTCAAAGTAGGAATGGAACTTTTTTATGGTGAAGGTATTGAAATAATTAAGTCTATCAAAAAAAGAGGACATAAGATTTTCCTGGATCTTAAGCTACATGATATTCCTAATACTGTAAAAAGTGCAATGAAGCAATTGGCTAAATTGGATGTGGATATGGTTAATGTTCATGCTTCTGGAAGTATAGCTATGATGAAGGCTGCTAGGGAAGGACTAGAAGAAGGCTCTGCTCATAGAAAAAGACCTTTATGTATAGCTGTGACATGTTTAACTTCTTTAGATCAAAAAGTCTTAGATGATGAGTTATTAATTCACGATCCATTGCCTGATGTCGTATTAAGATGGGCACAAAATGCAAAGATAGCTGGATTGGATGGAGTTGTTTGCTCACCTCTTGAGTCAAAAATTATTCACGAACAACTGGGAGAGCATTTTATTACTGTAACACCAGGAATTAGACTTGCTAGTGATAGTGTTAATGATCAAAAAAGAGTGACAACCCCAGCAATGGCAAAGGAGTTAACTTCTACATATATTGTTGTAGGAAGAACAATTACTCGTGCTAAGGATCCTGTTCAGACTTATTATGAAGTATATAGACAATTTCAAGGAGAGTAGAAAATGGAAAGAAAAATTGCAAAAGATTTATTAGATATTCAAGCTGTCTTTTTAAGACCTAATGAGCCATTCACGTGGGCTTCTGGTATAAAATCACCAATTTATTGTGATAATCGTCTAACATTATCTTATCCTAATGTTAGAGATGATATTGAACAAGGTTTAGCAAAACTAATTAGAGAGTATTATCCAGAATGTGAATGTTTGATGGGAACTGCAACTGCCGGAATAGCTCATGCAGCGTTAGTTGCAAATATTTTAGGCTTACCTATGGGGTATGTTCGTGGTGGTGCCAAATCTCATGGAAGAAATAATCGTATAGAGGGTTTAGTTAAACCAGGAATGAAGGTTATTGTAGTAGAAGATTTAATTTCAACAGGAGGGTCTTCTCTAGAATGTGTTGATGCACTAAAAGACGCTGGGTGTGAAGTTATTGGAATGGTTGCCATTTTTACATATGGCTTACCAAAAGCGACTGCTAATTTTAATGATAAACAGTGTAGTTTCCATACATTAACAAATTATGATGCACTTATTGAAGTTGCTGTTGAAAATCAATATATTCAAGAAAGCGATCTTATAAAGTTGAAATCATGGAAAGAGAATCCAAATGATGAATCTTGGATGGAAAAATAAGTTTAGTATTGACTAAACTTATTCTTTTTTAAATATAATTTTATTGATATGTGAATTATACTATTCTTATAGCCATATATTATACTTTATCATTGCATAAAGTATAATATTGATGTAAAATGGCATAAGAATTATAGTGAGGTAAATATTATGAAATATAATAAAGGCTTTTTTTGGCATAAGATAAAAATATTGACTGCTTCTTTTTTTATGATAACACCTATGTTTTTTCAATTAAAGATTAATTCCTTTTCATCAATTTGTAATTATTTAGGTGTGAAAGCAGATGCAGATTTATTACAAAATGTAGGTTTTAAATTACAAATACTTTTAGGTGACTTTTTGATGTCATTTCATGGGCAATCAATACTGATGTTATGTGTATTTATGATTGCTGTTTTTCTTGTAAGAAAGTATCAGCAAATTATGACTAAAGATTTGCTAAAATGTACTATTGTTCCTTCAATATTGTTTGCCTTTTTTCAAGTGTTTGGACAATCATTTCAACAAACGGACAGTTGGAGATTGATTTTTGAAAATTATAGAACAGTTTTAAAAGCATGTTTTTTATTTACTGGATATACTGTTTTGTTTATAATTATTATAGGTTTATTATTTAAATACCTTAAAAAGTGTAAAATGATTCAATCAACAAAGGAATTTCAATGGTTTACAGATAATAAGAAATCAATTTTAGTTGTTATGGCAATTATTTTGCTATTCTGGGCCCCATCATTAATTTCTAATTTTCCTGGTATTACAAATTATGATTTTTTTGATATGTTAAATAGTTTTTATGGACATGAAACATATAGTTTAAGAGCTGTTACACTCATTGATCCATCAGTTACACTAAATAATAATAATCCAGTTCTACAAACTTTACTTGCCGTTGGATGTATGAAAATAGGAACATTTTTTAATTTACCTTGGATAGGATTATTTATATTTTGTTATAGTCAAGCTATTCTATTTGCCCTCGTACTATCTTATGTTATTTATTATTTAGCAAAAATAGGTGTTCACCAATATTTGCGTATAGGGTTATTGCTTATTTTTGGGTTAGCACCAATGAATGCGAATTATGCTGTAACAACATTAAAAGATGTTAATTTTGCCTTTGTGTTTTTATTATATTTGATTTGTTTATTAGAGATGGTAAAATCTCCTCAAGAATTTTTTAATCAAAAAAAGAAATTGTTTTATTTTGCTGGGATAAATTTATTATTAATGTTATTGAGAAACAATGGGTCGTATATATTAATTCCAACAGATATAGTTTTATTAATTGTTTATAGAAAATACTGGAAACAAACTGCTATATCAACACTTACTCCTTTATTTATATTTATAGTATTAATTTCTAATGTTCTATATCCAGCTTTGAAGATAGCTCCAGGTAGTAAAAGAGAAATGTATTCAGTTCCTTTTCAGCAGACAGCCAGATTAGTTAAGGAACATGGTGATGAAATTCCTCAAGAGGATAGAGATATAATCAATAAAGTTCTTGCATATGATAAGATTGCTGAACGATATAATCCTGAGTTATCAGATAAGGTTAAAGCAACTTATAAGAAATATTCTACGTCTGAAGATATGAGTCAATACTTAAATGTTTGGGCTAAATGGTTGTTTATTTATCCTGATGTATATATTCAAGCAACAATGAATAATTGTTATGGTTATTTCTATCCTGATGCAAAAAGTTGGATAGCATATACAGAAATTACACCTCCAGGTAAGGATTATAGAGTATCTAGTCCAAAATTGTTAACACCTATACGTGAATTTGTTAATGCGATTCCAGAATTTGTACGAAATATACCGATTGTAGGATTAATTGAGAGTATTGGCTTTTATACTTGGTTACTTATTTTAAGTATTGCATATCTTGTCTATACTCATAATAAGAAATTTATTTATATGTATACACCATTACTTATTCTTTTGTTGACTTGTGTTTTATCTCCAGCAAACACCATGTTAAGATATATCTATCCAATGATATTATCTGTACCTATTTTAATATGCTATATTCTGCATATGCAGTTTGAAAAAGGATGTGAATAAAATGACTAAAATTCTAGTGATTATACCGGCATATAATGAAAGAGAAAGTATTCTTCAGGTTATCAAGAGTTTAAAAGAGTTGCCGTTGCCTTTAGATTATGTTGTTGTCAATGATTGTTCTAAAGATGATACAAAAGAGATTTTACAAAAGAATGGTACAAACTATCTTGACTTACCAGTGAATTTAGGTATTGGTGGTGCAGTCCAAGCTGGCTATAAATTTGCAAAAGAAAATGGATATGATATAGCTATACAAATTGATGGTGATGGACAACATAACCCTGAATATATTCATAATCTTGTTCAACCAATATTAGATGGTAAAGCTGATGCTTGCATAGGTTCACGCTTTATCGAAAAGGAGGGCTTTCAGTCCTCTTGGTTACGTAGATTTGGAATTAATCTTTTAAGTGGTTGTATATCTTTATTTTATGGTCAAAAAATACATGATGTTACAAGTGGGTTTAGAGCTGTCAATAAAGGGTTAATTGAGATTTATGCGCAAGATTATGCACAAGATTATCCTGAACCTGAAGCATTAGTAACAGCTATTCTTCATCATCAAAAAATTATTGAAGTACCAGTTGAGATGAGAGAAAGATTAGGTGGAACTAGTTCTATACATAGTTTTAAATCTATTTATTATATGATAAAAGTTTCATTAGCTATTATTTGTCGTAAATTAACATTGCGAAAGGAGCCATAAAAAATGAATAGTATACTTCAAGTCGCAATGATTATTGCAATTGCTTTTTATTTTATTTGTTTATTTACTCTTTTGAGAAAAAATAAAGTAACTTTAAAATATATACTTTTGTGGTTTGTTACAGGAATTATTATGCTATTTATAGCAATTTTTCCAACCCTTTTAGAAACACCTTTGCATTGGTTGGGAATTGTTGAGTTTACCAACGGGCTTTTTGCAGTAATATTTTTCTTTTTAATTATTATTGTTATGTCTTTGACAACAATCTTATCAGATATTAGTGAAAAGCAACGAGATATGGCTCAAAAAATGGCTATTTATGAATATAAGTTAAGACAATTAGAAGAACGAGGAGAATCGCAATGAAAATGACATTATTATGTTTACTAAATACTGGTTTAATGGTTACTGGTCAAATATTATTTAAAGTTGGTAGTCAGGGAAAAACATTATCTAGTATATCTGATATGGTTCGATTAATGTTTTCTCCAGTTGTTTTAGTAGCTTTATGCCTATATGCTGGAACAACAATGCTTTGGCTATACATATTGAGTAAGGTAGATATTAGCTTTGCATATCCAATTCAAGCACTTGCATTTCCAGTAGTTATGATTGTATCAGCGTTTATGTTTCATGAACAAATTCCAGCTATGAGATGGATTGGAGTGGCAATTATTTTTATTGGTGTTTTACTTGTTGTTCAAAAATAATCATGAATACATTGCAATTTTATGATTATACAAGTAAAATAGGAATGAAATAGGTAACTCTATTGGAGGAGAATTTATGTTTAAAAGTATGAAATATGTCTTACATGAGAATTTTACAAATTTGTTTAGAATTTATTCTATTTCTAAATATGAATTAGTAGCTGACATGAGAGACTCAAAATTAGGATTGTTTTGGAATTTTGCAAATCCTGTTATTCAAGTTTTAACCTATTGGTTTGTATTTGGATTAATTATGCAAAAAAAAGCTGTTTCCCATATTCCATACCTGTACTGGATGTTAGGAGGAATGGTTGTTTGGTTTTTTATATCTCCTTGTATTACTAATGGATGTAATGCTATTTTTTCAAAAGTAAATGTTATAACAAAAATGAAATTTCCTGTAAGTATTCTTCCAGCCACTGTTGTTATTAAGGAATTATTTAATCATCTTTGCTTAATGTTAATCCTGGTTGTGCTCTTTATAATGGGTGGATATTATCCATCCCTGCATTGGTTTGAATTAATATATTATTTGTTCTGTGCTGTTATTTTCTCTATATCTTTATCAATGACGACTTCAGTTTTGAATATGTTAGCTCGTGATACAAGAAAACTGGTTTTGGCATGTATGAGGCTCTTATTATACTTAACACCAATTTTGTGGGAAATACCAAAAAATTTACCTCATATTGTTAAACTTATATTAAAAGCAAATCCAATTTATTATATAGTACAGGGGTATCGTGACTGTTTCTTTTTTCATAAAGGGATATTTTCATATACTAATTCTATGATTGCTTTCTGGGTTGTTACTATTTTGTTATTTGCATTTGGAAGTTATATGATGTATAAATTTAAACATAAGTTTATTGATATGATATAGAGGTGATAATGTGGAAAAAGAATGTGCAATAGAGTTTAAGCAAGTTTCAAAAATATACAGTTTAAAATCTAAGGATAAGAAACATCTAACTGATAAACGCTTTTATGCTTTGAAAAAAATAAGTTTTAGAATCCCAAAAGGTGAGGTAGTTGGCATATTGGGAACAAATGGCTCTGGTAAATCAACAATGTCAATTATTTTGGCTGGAATTAGTGAGGTTGATGAAGGTGAAATGATAGTTAATGGAGAACAAGCGCTAATTGCTATTAATACTGGTCTTAATCAACAACTTACTGGTTTGGAAAATATTCAATTAAAAGGGGCGTTGTTAGGATTATCTAAAAAACGAATTCAAGAGATAACGGATGGTGTTATTGAATTTGCTGAAATTGGTGATTTTTTATACCAACCTGTAAAAAAATATTCAAGTGGTATGAAATCACGATTAGGTTTTTCAATAAATCTTTGTTTAAATCCTGATATTTTAATTGTTGATGAGGCATTATCTGTTGGTGACAAGGGTTTTGCACAAAAATGTATTGATAAAATGAAGAGCCTAAAAAAAGAAGGAAAAACTATTGTTTTCATATCTCACTCTTTACCACAAGTGCGTGATTTTTGTGATACAGCAATGTGGATAGAAGGTGGAATGCTTAAAGAGTACGGTGAAATTAATGAGGTTTGCGATCATTATGCTACATATGTTGATTATTATAATTCTCTAGATAATGAAAGCAAAAAGAAAGAAAGAGATTTGAAATTTGAAAAACGTATTATTCCAAATAATCATAAAAAAGGTTTCTTTAGTAAATTGTTTGGGTAATTGAGAAAGAGGCAAGAATGAAAAGAGTAATTACATATGGAACATTTGATTTGTTTCACATTGGACATTTAAATATTTTAAAGCGTGCAAAGGCTTTAGGAGATTATTTAGTAGTTGCGGTATCAAGTGATGACTTTAATGCAGTCAAAGGAAAAAAATGTGCTATTCCTGATAAAGAAAGAATGGCAATAGTTGAAGCAATAAAGTATGTTGATGAAGTTATTTCAGAAGATTCTTGGGATCAAAAAGTAAATGATATTAAAAGTCATGATATTGATATTTTTGTAATGGGAGATGATTGGGAAGGGAAATTTGATTTCTTAAAAGATTATTGTCAAGTTGTTTATCTTCCAAGGACTGATGGTATTAGTACTACAAAAATCAAGAAAGAACTCAAATTGAAATAAAGTTGATAAATTATCTTTTTAAGATAATTTTTTCTGTATATATGTATATGAAAGGAAAATAAATATGGAAAATATTAAAGTATCAGTTATAGTTCCAATCTATAATGTCGAAGCATATTTGCCGAGGTGCATAGAAAGTTTAATTAATCAAACGTTACAGGAAATAGAAATTATATTGGTGAATGATGGATCACCAGATAATTCGCAATCTATCATTGAGCATTATGCTTCTTTGTATCCTAATAAAATTGTATCTTTGATAAAGGAAAATGGTGGTTTATCTGATGCACGTAATTTTGGTATTGATTATGCTAAAGGTGAATACATTTCTTTTATTGATAGTGATGATTATGTTGATGAAACATATTTAGAAAAAATGTATAATAGAGCTATTGAGAGTCATTCTGAGATTGTTGTTTGTGGTTATTATGGAGTGAACGAAATAGAAGGGACATATAAATGGTTACAAAAAGGTAATACTGATATCTATAATACTGATTTATTGAATAGTCCAACACTTATTCATAATAATTCACCATATGCATGGAATAAAATATATCATCGTTCATTATTTGAAAGAACAAATATTCGATATCCTAAAGGGTGGATTTGGGAGGATATTCCTACAACATATCCATTACTTGCATGTGCCAATAAAATTTCAAAAGTTGACGAACCACTTATATATTATGTATTAAAAAGAGAAGGTTCAATTACTGCCACTTATTCAAGAAAGCAATTACAACTTTTCCAATCGTTAGAACTTTTATTAGAGAGATTCAAAGAATTGGGAGTTTTTGAAGAATTTTATGAAGAATTATTATTTATAAATATGCGCCATATAATTTTTAGATTTAAAGAATTTGTAAAATATAGAGATTTTAAAATGAAGTATAAGTTTGTTAAAGATGGATTTAAACATCTTGATACATTTTTTCCTGGCTGGAGAAAAAGCCCATATTATTTTACTTATTATGATGTTAATCAACCTTTTAAGCAGTGGAGAATGAAGTCAAAAATTTATTGGTATTATGTTATTTTAATTCCGAATTTTATTCATCATTTTTTTGCAAAAGTTAGTAGTTTCACAAAGAAATTAAAAAAACTCTTTAGTCAGAATAATTTTGTTAAGTATATATATGCACATTATCTCAAATATGGTGTATTAGATGAGAAAGCTGTTTTATTTGAATCGTTTCATGGAACAACCCTTTCAGATTCTCCTTTTTATATGATGAAAGAATTGCATGAATCTGGTAAAAATATGAAAATTTATTTTACGACTCAACATTATGAAACTCATAAAAAAATGATTGATGATTATGGTTTTGATGTAGAGTTAGTTAAATTAAATTCATTTCGCTATGCCAAAGTTCTTGCGACATCTAAATATTTGGTTAATAATGTTTCTTTCCCACCATATTTTATGCGTCACAAGAATCAAAAATATTTAAATACTTGGCATGGAACACCACTTAAAACGTTAGGAAAGAAAATGGTTCAGGGGATTGAGGATATGTCTAATATGCAAAGAAATTTTTTGCATTGTACAGATTTATTATATCCTAACGATTTTACAATGGCCCATATGATGGAGGATTATAACTTATTTGGATTATTCACTGGAAAAACCATAGTTAGTGGATATCCACGAAATAGTATTTTTATGGATGTTGAAAAAGCGAAAAGAACAAGAATGAATTTTCATCTTGAGGATAAAGAAGTTTTTGCATATATGCCAACTTGGCGTGGTACACAAAGTAATGTTGCAGTAAATGAACTTTATGCAAAAGATGTTAATGCAATATTAGAACGTTTAGATCAAGAATTAAATGATAATCAAATTTTGTTTGTTAATCTTCATTCATTAGTTAAAGATGATGTGCCAGTTGATGGTTATAAACATATTTTTCCATTCCCTAATATAGATAACTATGAGTTTTTGAACTGTGTTGATGTTCTTATTTCAGACTATTCAAGTGTATTTTTTGATTTCTCAATAACGAAAAAACCAATTGTTTTATTCATGTATGACTATGAGGAATATATGAGTGATCGAGGAACTTACTTTGATGCAAGAACATTACCATTTGAAAAAATTTATACTTTGGATAAGCTTGTTGAATACATCCATTTAGAGAATAAAGGTGTTCATAATTATGATGGATTAAATGACTATTATTTGCAGTTTAATCAATATGATTCGTTAGATTGTACTCAAAAGTTAAATGAGTATTTCTTTGACGATAATCAAAATGATTTACAAGTATTTGACTATTCATATAATAAGGATGTTCATCATACATTATATTTTGCACCCAAAATTGTAAAGAGAGAAGATTATAATCAACTAAGAGAAATTCATCAATTAAAAAATCCTGTTATAGTTTTTATGAAAAGTCAGTTTAATTATTTATTAAGAGAATCACTTCTCTATGAATATAATGATAAAGTTGATTATATTATTGTTAAACAAAGTATAGCTTATACACTATTTGAGAGAATTAAAATCGGGTTATCAAAATATCTGCCTTTTATTAAAATTGAGCGATTACAAATGAGAGCGTTTGATAATTTATTGCCAAATATCATTATTGATGAAATAGAATATCGTAAAAATCCATCATGTTTTTTACAAAGAGTTTTTAAAGCATTTTCAACTATTAATAAAAAGTA
Organism: Coprobacillus sp.; assembly: GCF_984815275.1. Classification (NCBI taxonomy): domain Bacteria; kingdom Bacillati; phylum Bacillota; class Erysipelotrichia; order Erysipelotrichales; family Coprobacillaceae; genus Coprobacillus; species Coprobacillus sp. The sequence goes on along the minus strand of NZ_CFJNYH010000022.1, from coordinate 9,569 downwards.
ACTATATTAATTATAGTGTATAAAAAGAAAAAACTTTTCTTGGATATCTAATTTATATTAAAACTTATCATTTCTCCACTAATTTATTTATACTTACTATATTTTTTGATAAAAGTCTAGCGTATTCTAAAAAAGAGTATTCTAGATTTTTTAATATATTGTTCTTTTATTTATTATACAAATTATTTATTTCATAATCTTATTATTCGCTTAATATGGATTTTTACTATAAAATTATTATGAATTTGTAACTGTCTATTTGCTACTTTTTTTGGATTAATTATGTATTTATTGTTGTTAGGTTTTGAGAAGGATATTTATTACTTTTTATGATATTGAGTAGTTTAAACGTAAGATTTATTAATAGCTTCTTAATAAAGGACTTATGATTTATAAACAGATTCCAAGATAACATATAAAAAAGATGATATTAAACTAAAATGCTGCTATCTAGTATTCATTAATGAATAGCCAATTTAATAATTTGTGCTATTAAGATGACTTTATGAATTTTCAAGTAACCTATAAAGTTTTAGTGGAAATAATCTAATATTTATATTGCAAAAATTCACTTTTTTGGTTTATATATAGAAAATATGTATTTCTTATAATATGTGTAAAACCATATGTCCAATAAAAATTTTTCTTAGAAACAAGATACTTTTTATTTGTTTTACAAGATTATCTTATTATTACAGTTTGTAGAAAATGTTGAAGGTGAATTATATAATATTATAAGAAAGATATTGATTTTTTAAAATTGCATATGAAATTTTTTTAAAGATACTATAAGTGTGCAGCCTCATTTTGCTATTTATGAGCAGGAAAGAATAGGGAGATATAATCTTTATATAATTTATTTATCAATATTCCCTTTTCTATGTTAATAATAAAATTAATAATGGTTAAAATTTGAATTTCTTATCTTGAAATTTTCAATGCCTACTTGAAATGAATTAGCTATTATTTCATGATTTTTTAAGAATTATCGATAGGATTTGTAAAGTATATTCCTATAAATGATAGGTAATTGATAGTTTCATATTTTTGTATTTAAGTGAATTTATCCATTTTATTTTGTGTCAAGAGTTTTATTTATGGTGATTACATTTATATCGGGGATATATATTCAAAAATTATATATTAATGAAGTCAGAAATTATTGTTTTTTTCACAGAAATTACATATAAGGATATTACAATAATTATGGTCAAGGGGGAATATATTTGAAAAAATTAAGATTAAAAAAGAAATATAAAATATTCTTAATATATTTAGGAATATTCTTTATAGGAAGTGTTATTTTGTATCTTTTTATTCCTAGAAATGATGTTGAGTTTAGAAATGATGTTGAAGAGATAAGTTTGAAAGCTGGGGAAGTAAAGAGGTTAGAAGCAAGATTTAAAGGTGAAGGAAATAATCAAGTCATTTATTCAATTGAGGATACAGCTATTGCTGATATCGATGAGAATGGTAATGTATTAGCTAAGAAGATTGGAAAGACGATAGTATATGCAGGAAGTCATAAAAATAAAAAACAGTCAAAAATAAAATTAAGTGTTACTAAAGATAATTTATTTGATAGTTTTGGGCATATAAATATTAAAAGTGATTTATCACAGATTCAAGAAGTTGACAGCAAACAACAATTAAGAATTGATCTTGATGAATTATTTCAAAAAAATAAGATTATTTATTCAAGTACAAATTCTAATATTGTTGATGTTGATCAACAAGGTACTCTTTATATAAAAGGAGAAGGAATTACAAAAATTATTTTAAATATTGAGAATACAGACATTTATAAAAATATTGAAATACAATCCCAAAAAAAAGTACAGCATGTTAAAAGTTTGAGTTTAGATAAAAATATTAAATCTACTTTAGAAGAAGGAGAAACAATGAAACTATCAGTATCTATAAATCCTGAAAGTGTTAATAATAAGGATTTATCTTTTTCTTCATCAGAACCAACTATAGCTTCTGTTGATGACAAAGGAGTGGTTCGTGGATTAAGACCAGGTTTGACAACAATAACAATTACAGCTAGGGATAATGGAAAGAAAATACAACATAAGATATATGTATCAAAAACTATAGGGTATTTAACAAAACAAATGTTAGAAGCTGCTGGAATTGATGAATGTAATAAAATCATGATTGTTGCACATCCGGATGATGAAACATTATGGGGTGGTGGACATCTGTTGAGAGATAAATATTTTATTCTTTGTTTGACTAATAGTTTTAATGAAGTGAGAAAAGATGAATTTTATAAAGCAATAGAGTATATTGGAGCTAAAGGGATTATTCTGTCATATCCTGATTTAAATAATGGAACTAAAAGCAATTGGGAACATAATAAAGAAGGTGTACGTAAAGATGTGGATATGGTTTTAGGGTTTAAAGAATGGGAAACAATAGCTACACATAGCCCAATTGGAGAAACGGGCCATCGTCATCATAAATTTACAAGCAAAATTGTTACAAAGAGTGCTAAAGCCCTTAATAAATATAATTTTCTTAGTTACTTTGGGAAGTTCTATGAAAAAGGAAAAGTTCCTGAAACATTACAACCATCTTTAACAGAAGAAGAAATTATGAAAAAAAATAATACTTTAGAAATATATAAAGCAGAAATGAAGTCAATTGATGCATTTTGGAGACAAATGGTTCCATTTGAATATTGGAAAAAGGCTTCTGTATGGAAAAAAGATTAGTATGATTATGCTGTAAAAAACCTTGCTCTTTTAGTGACAAAATGTTAGCATAATCAAAGATAGGAGTGGGTATTTATGTTTTTATTGCGATTTGTTAAAAAAATAGTAGCTAATATAATTAGAATAGTTTATAGATATACATATAATTTAATATCTATTGATGATAAAGTTATTATTTTTATATCTTTTCATGGGCGTGGATATTCAGATAATCCAAGGGCTATTTATGAGCAAATGCGCCAAGATGCACGATTCAAAGATTACAAATTTATTTGGTTTATTAAGAATCATAAGCAAAAGAACATAGAAATACCAGGTGCAGAAGTTAAAGAATATTTTAGTCTTCCATATTTTTACTATATGTCAAAAGCAAAATATTGGATTATTAATTGTAAACTGCCTACATATATATGTAAGAAACCAGATCAGATTTATTTACAAACATGGCATGGAACACCTTTAAAACGATTAGGGCATGATATTATTGCATCTGATAATGCAACTTTCTATCGCTCTGCTATGTCTTTTGAAAGTATGTGTCAATCATATGATATTGATGTAGCAAGATATAATTATATGATTTCTCCAAATAAATTCTGTACTGAAGTTTTTCAAACTTCTTTTGGAATTAATAGAGAGCGTCTCATTGAGACTGGATATCCACGTAATGATTTTATAACAAATGCAACTGCAGATGATGTAAAATCATTGAAGGATAAATTTCATTTGCCAATGGATAAAAAAATAATTTTATATGCTCCAACATGGAGAGATAATTCTTTTGTAGCTGCCGGATATACTTTTGATTTGAAAGCAGATTTCCATAAATGGAAGGATATTTTAGGAGATGAGTATGTTATTGTTTTTAAACCACATTATCTTATCATTAATAAATATGAGAATGATCATTCATTAGATGGATTTTTATATTCAATTTCAGCTAATGCTGAGATTAATGAACTATATGTGTTGAGTGACATATTGATTACTGATTATTCAAGCGTGTTTTTTGATTATGCTGTATTAAATAGGCCTATTTATTTTTATATGTATGATATTGATGAATATAAAGGGGAACTGAGAGGTTTCTATTTGGATATTTATAAAGAATTACCAGGGAAAATATATGAATATGAAAAACAAATGTTATTAGATATTAAAAATAATGTTTATGATTATTCTTATTTAAAGATATTTAACGAACGTTTTAATTCAGAACAAACAGGAAATTGTGCTCAAAAAGTTATTGATATTGTATTTAAAGATATATGATAAGGAATCCTATGAAAATATAGGATTTTTTCTATTTTCTTGTTGTTTAAAAAATGTTAGAATGAGAACAGTTATTAAGGAGAAAATTATGGGAATTCAAAAATTGATTTTAAATTTTATATTAACAATTGAATCGCTTATTATATCTATATTTAAGATCAAATCAAATAAAGTTACATTTATCTCATTAGAATCTGATCAGTTAACATCAGATTTTAAATTAATTTATGATCAATTAGATTTAAATGAGTTTGATGTTCATCTATGTTTAATTAAGTATCATAAAGATTTATGGGGACAATTTCTTTATTTTATCAATTGTATGAAACAACTTTATTTGATTAATACTTCAAAAATTGTTTTATTACATGATAATAATTATGTAGTTTCTCATTTTAAAAGAGAAGGTGTCATTGTGTTGCAAGTATGGCATGCATGTGGAGCTGTTAAAAAATTTGGTAACGCTATTGAAAGACAATATCCTATTGCAAACTATGATTATGTTTTAGCAACATCTTCTTATTGGCAAAAAGCATATAGCGAGGCATTTAGTATACCTGAATCACATGTTTTACCAATTGGATTACCAAGGACTGATGAGTTGTTTGATAAGCAGTGGCTTGAAAATAGTCAGAATGATATGCTTTATAAATATCCATTTCTCAAAGATAAAAAAATCATCTTATATGCACCTACCTTTAGAGGTAATATTTATAAAGGTTTTACAGCAATTCCATTTGATTCATTAAAAATTATTGAGCAACTGCCAGATAACTATATTATTATCTATAAATATCATCCATTAATGGGAGATTATCAACTTGCTAAACATGAACGTATCTATAATATGAATCATGAAGATACACATGCTTTATTTAGTATATGTGATTATTTGATATCTGATTTCTCTTCCATTATTTTTGATTATATGATTTTAGAAAAAAAATTATTATTTTATGTACCTGATTATATTGAATATAGTCAATATTTAGGTGTTTTCGTTGACTTGAATGATTTACATTGCCCAATTTGTTATCAAGAAGATGCAATTGTTAATGCAATTAAAAATGATATATGTCAAGTAGAACATATGAAAGAACTAAAGGATATATTTTTTAAATATCAAGATGGAATGAGTACCCAAAGAGTTATTCAATTTATGAAAGAAATTGTTGATAATCAGCGAGATTCATATTAATCAATATGTAAATTAGAGTAGATATTAAAATACGAAATCAATGATATAGAACCAGTAAAAACTAAACTGGTTCTTTATCATATTTTATAGTTTTCTTACATATGCTTTATTAAAAAGTATAGGAGGAAAGTTATGAATAGGGGAGAAATATATTATGCTGACTTATCTCCAGTTATTGGAAGTGAGCAAGGTGGATATAGACCTGTTTTGATTCTGCAGAATAATAAAGGAAATAAGTATTCTACAACTGTGATTGTTGCACCTATATCATCTAGAATGACGAAAAATGATTTGCCTACACATGTCATTATTGAACCAATATTCTTGGAAAAAAAGTCAGTTATTTTATTAGAACAGATTAGGACTATTGATAAAAAGAGGATAGATGAACGATTAGGGTGCTTATCTAGTGATACAATGGAGAAAGTCAACATAGCTATAAAAACAAGTTTAGACATTAAGTAATGTATATGGTATAATATGATGCATTAAAAGGAGTGATAAATATGAATATTTCAAGTATTAAAAATAGAGCAGATGAGTTATTAATTCACTGCAAACCGCAAGTGATTCGTATTATGACCATTATGTTATTAGTAGGGTTAATTCCTTCATTATTTAATGGTTCAGAGAATACTTTTATCTCTTTGATTTCTTTGGTATTAACAATTGTTTTTTTAACATTTAGTCATGGTTATATTGTTACAACATTAAAGGTTGTTAGAAATAATTCTGAATCTTTAAGTGATGATGATGCTTTTGTAGGGTTTAGAAGATTTAAAGAACTTTTTCCTACATACCTTGTTTCAGGGTTGGTTTTGTTTGTTGTTGCATTTATTTTACTTTTCATTATGATGTTCTTTTTAATTATGTTCTTTGGAAATGTTTTTTCTGAAATACCTTATCTTATTGTAAATTCAGCATTTTCACAGAGTGGAACCTATAACGTATTATATTCATTAATTCAAGCTGTTCCATCACTCGTTCTTGTTATTTTGCTGTTTGTTCTTATTATGATTATTGTTATGGTTGTTGCTTCTGCGTTTGTCTTTGCTATGCCCTATTTATTGGAACAATACCATATGACAACAATGACTGCATTAAAAGAGTCATTTTCATTAATGCAAAATCATATCTGGGATTTGATTAAGTTAGAACTTTCGTTTTTAGGATGGATGATACTGGTAGGAATTATACAAGGCGTAATTGGAGAATTACTCATGTTTATTCCTGTTTTAGGAACATTGATTGCAAGTGTTGTTTCAGGGTTAATTGCAATTTATGTTTACTTACCAAAGTATATGGTATCTCAAGCTATTTTCTTTGAAGAATTAGCTTATTATCGTTATGAAGAGCCAAAACAACGTTTTCAGGGAGAATATCAAGATGTTGAGTAACTCATTTACAAGAAAAGTTAATACTCAAGCAAAATGGATGTTTTTACTTGTTATATTACCATTATATATGTATTGTGGTAGTATTATCATTAGTGCCTTTTTAAAATTTATTATCTTAACATTTTCACTAACTTTAAGTGAAAGTACAATCAATTGTTATGTCAATTTACTCTTTGATCTTGGCATGTTGATTATTGTTTGGTTGACTTTTAAGGATTCTATGATTGAACAATGGCACGATTTTAAACAAGATATAAAAGGTCATCTTCTCTATGGATTGTTAATTGGAACAGCATTGGTCTACGGAGTAGGTATTGTTGGTGGTTTTATCACTTTGCTTTTAGGTGGAGCTTCAACGAGTGAAAATCAAAATCTGATTCAAACTATTGTTGCTGCACATCCACTTTTAATGTCACTGACAACTGTTGTTTTTGCTCCATTATTAGAAGAAATGATATTTAGAGGTATAGTATTTGGTTGGGTATATGAGATAAACCCTAAACTTGCTCATTTTGTTTCTGCATTTGTTTTTGGTTTTGTACATGTTATGATTAGCGTTCTGTCTGGAAATATTTCTGAATGGATCCAGATATTCTCTTACTTCTTTATGGGGGCAGCCCTGAGTTATCTTTATGAAAAGAGAAACAATATTTATGTTCCTATCTTGTCGCATGCTATGAATAATTTCATCGCAATGCTCTTAATGATATTTTAAAAGACTTACACGAATGAAGTAAGTCTTTTTTTATAATAAGTATGTAATGATACCTATTGTGATTCCAAGAATGACACCAGTAACAACATCACTCAAATAATGCACAAAGAGATATAATCTTGAAATAGCTGTTAATATTGCATATATATAGCCAATAATTCCTAGAATAGGATTATAAAGCATCATAACAGTACTGCAAGCAAAAGATGAAGTAGTATGTCCAGAAGGAAATGATAAATCACTTGGTGTTGTTATGAGTAATTGAACTTCAGGATATGTATGACATGGTCTTTTTCTTCTCACAAGGGATTTGATTGTCACCTGTCCAATAAGTGTCGCTGCTATTAAGGCTATGAGCATATCAATTGACATTGTTCTTGTTTGATCAATCATATTTGTAATCAAGATAACAATTAACCAACTCATTCCAAAGTCACCGCACATACTAATAAATTTCATGATTTCATTTGTGAGATGATGTTTGTAAAAATGAGTCATATAAAAAGCTATATGGATATCAATATCTTGAATTTTGTTAATCAATGACTTCATCAACATTTCTCCTTTTTATGATAAAGATAATTATTTTAACAGAACTAATGAGCAATGCATGGAAGACAAAAATATTTAATAAAGGAATACCATCAAGAGAGAAGAAAGCATTTGTCATTGCATATTCTTGATAGGAAGGGATAAACTTTATGATTGCATGGAGTCCATTTAGTATGCAAGCAAAGAAACCTTCAATAAATGAGTAATAAATATGAAAGAGCGAAGAAATTATTTTGAAAATACCATCTTGAGATGCAAATTGGTTGACAAAAGCTATATAAATAATGATACCAATAAATAAAATCAGAAAAGATATTGCAAAAATATAGAGGACATTAATAATTAAAGATAGAAAAAATGATTCCTGTTGTTCTTCATTAATTATATCCTCTTGATAAGAACTTTTGACTATATCTTCAATTTCCTGATAGTCAGTAACAACTTTCATTGGTGTTTTTTCAATAGATTCATCTGTCTTATTAATTTGCTGAAGTAAACGAGTAAGTGTTTCTTCTTCCTCATTATCTAAGGAAGATATATGTATTTCGTTTTGTTCAATGTCTTCTTTTTGAGCTACATGTTGTATTTCTTCAAGGAGACTTTCTTGAGGTGGAGTTTCCTGAATTGTTTGAGATTCATCATTAAATTGAAATTTTTTTCTATGAGGAGCATTCTTAAAAAGAACACTTCCATCTTTAATATTCTGTTGATTTAACTGTGTAACATAATAAGAATAAGTTTTATTCACAACATCTAAAATTTGATGATCATTACAATAAGTCTGTTCAAGTCGATCTTTCACTTTATTCAATTCATCTAAGCTCATATCAGCATTCATGCCAAGAATAGATGAATACATTTCACTTTCTTCATATTGATCAAAAAGCAGAGTATTCAAAACTTCAAATAGATTTTTACAAATCTTGTAAGATGTTTCCATTTCAAGTTTCCCTGCTGGTATTAAGTCTTCACAATAAATAATATTCATATTCAATTCATTTGCAGCATAATTTAATGACATAAAAGAAGAAATAACGAGTGTTTCAACAGTATGAACATGAAAATGATTAGTAATTGTCTCTAGCATTTGCGTTGAAGGTAATGGCATACTAGAAGTATCACTACCAATAATAAAGTGAACTTTATTATATATTTTAGCTGCTTGTAAATAATGGACTGCATCTTTTGTCCTATGAGTAGAAATAACGGCAACTTGTATTTCCTTTTGATGAAGATATTCTAATAATTCTAAAAAACCTTCATTAGGTTTTAAACCTTTGTAATCTAGATACTGCATCAGTTCTCTTTCGATTTTGGCATTTAAAGGACCTGTATCTATCTTTCCATCAAGAGGAAGATCTTTATACATATCATACATATTAGAGAGATGGGGATAAAAATCTTTTTTACTGATTGGTATATTCTTATTGTCACATAAATGATGATAATAATTATATCTAAATCTATTTAAGTCAAAAATAACTCCATCCAAAGGAATAATGACGACTTTTATACTATTAATAGATTGCCTGTACATACCCTCACCGCCTTATGCATCATATTATATCAAACTTTTTCATATTATTCCATGTAAATTGACTTGATTTTTTTGGAAGAGTAGTGTATCATATATTCGTTGACAATCTCTCCTTAGCTCAGCTGGCAGAGCACCTGACTCTTAATCAGAGGGTCCACGGTTCGAACCCGTGAGGGGA